>NZ_CAMUDP010000017.1:0-41796 GCF_947087635.1 Anaerococcus tetradius | reverse complement strand
TATTTGTACATTTTTATTTGGCCACTTTTGTACATTCTTATTTTAGCATTTACACTCACCAAGCAGTTCTGAGAACTTCCTTAATATTTTATTTGCTTGTATGATTTGTTATATAGTTTAACTTTATATTTGAGGAGTTATCCTTGTTTTTTTAATCTAATCTACAGATTAGAAAAGCTAAGATAGATATATCTAGTATAGTATTAGTACATAGGAGGGATTTATGGACAAGAAACTTAAGGAAGAATACATGATTGTTTGTGAGATGATTGATTTGTATCATAGGAAGAATGATAGTTTTTCTGATGATGAGATTAGTGAGCTTAAGGCTTATGTCAAAAGTAAGCTTTCTTCTTGTATTCATGGTTCTAGTAAGCTATTTTGTTCTTACTGTAAGATTCACTGCTACGAACCTGCGAGGCGAGAGCAGATTCGTGAGATTATGAAGTTTTCTGGTCCACGCTTTATTTTTTATAGACCTGGCATGTCTATAAAGCATCTATTACATAAATCTAGTCTTATAAGAAAACTTGCAAGTAAAAAGTCCTACAGAAAATAATTTTCTAAGTAGGACTTTTTCTTTACTCAATGTCTAATTCTATTGGTTCATCTATTGTTTCTGATACGTATTTGCCGTCTTTTTTTCTTTGTTTTACGCATTCTGTTAGTAGATATTCTATTTGACCATTGATTGATCTAAAGTCATCTTCTGCCCATTGGGCTATTTGAGCGTATAGTTTTTCTGATACCCTTAGGGGTATTTGTTTTTTTGCCATTAATACAAGCTTCCTGTGTTAACTATTGGGCTTGCTTCGTGGTTACCACAAAGGACTACTAGGAGGTTTGATACCATGGCGGCTTTTCTTTCTTCGTCTAGGTCTATTACGCTATTTTCTTCAAGTTTAGCAAGTGCCATCTCAACCATCCCTACAGCGCCATCAACTAGCATTGCTCTAGCATCTATTAGGGCTGAAGCTTGTTGTCTTTGTAGCATAGCTGCTGCAATTTCAGATGCGTAAGATAGGTGGGTAATTCGTGCTTCTATTATTTCAAGGCCTGCAAATTCTACTCTTTCTTGGATTTCTTCTTTAATCCTTCTAGCGACAATTTCACTTGAACCTCTGAGTGATCCATCGTCCGGTTCTCCATCGCCAGTCGTGTCGATTTCATAGTGAGGGTTCACATCGTAAGGATATTGGCGAACAATATTTCTTAGGGCTGTATCTGTCTGTAGGGAAAGATATTCCTTGTAGTTGTCAACATTAAATACTGCCTTGGCTGTATCCTTTACCTTCCACATCACAGCTATACCAATTTCTACTGGATTTCCTAGATAATCATTGATTTTTTGCTTGCTATTATTTAGGGTCATTACTTTAAGCGATATTTTTTTGCTAGGTGCTTGGTAATTTGCCGTGTTAGCCTTGTCGAAAAATCCCTTGTTATCACTAACATCTCCTGATTGGCCAAGTTTGGTGCTTGCTGCTGGATTTATAGCAGATACGAAAGGATTTACATAGTAGAAGCCTTCGCCCTTTAGAGTTCCTATATATTTACCGAAAAGCGTTAGGACCAAGGATTCTTGAGGTTTTAAAATTTTAAGACCTAATAGCATAATCCAACCCAAGATTATATAGGCTATAGCTATAACAAATAAAACAATGTTTAAACTAGAATAATCTCCACTATCGAGAATATTTCCATTAACTACAATAGTTAAGATAGACCCGGCTAGAAGGGCTAGGTAGATAATTAAGATGACAATACCATTCTTTTTCGCTTTAAGAATTTTCTCTTCAACATTATTAGAATTTTCGAGTTTTTTTTCGAACTTATCCATACTTCCTCCTTTTATTCTTTATGATATCATAATGATATCATCATATTTTTATTTAGTCAATAGCTCTTAATATATTTTACATAATCTTACAAGACTTTTTTATTAAATTTAGGGTAAATATAGGCTAGGAGGGACTATGAAGTATTTTTATAAAAGTATAAGAGTAGCCAACAACGACATCATTAGAGGCGTTTTAAATACAGCTGATGATTTTAACGAGAATAAAAAGTATATTCCAATAATTTTCTATCATGGTCTTATGGATGATAGGAATGGAATTAATTATATGTCAATCCAGCAAGCAAAGTACCTAACTGCGGCAGGCTTTATTGTATATAGATTTGATTTTAGGGGCTGTGGGGAAAGCGAGGGGAGCTTTTACGATTTGACCTTTACTAGGCAGATTGAAGATGCAAAGCTAATTTATGAAAGTGTAGAAAGAGAAATTTTTGTAGATAAAAACAAAATATTTATTAGGGCCCACTCAATGGGAGGGGCTGTAGCAATAAAAATAGCAGAGCTTAAAAATCCCAAGGGACTTATACTTTATGCGCCGGGAATCAACTATTCTTTGGAAAACTCAAATCTTATAAAAAGCCTAGATGACTTATCCAGAAGCCAACTTGTAGGCGAGAAGGACTTGGGTGGCCTTAGACTATCGGCAAAGATTGTAGAAGATAGCAGAAAATATGATTTTTTAAAAATGGCAAAGTCTTATGAGGGCAAGGTCCTCCTTGTTAGGGGAGAAAAAGATCCTGTTATAGAAAAAGAATCCATGACCCTTCTAGAAGAGAAGTTCACGGATTGTAAGTATATAGAAATAGAAAATATTGGCCACAACTTTACGAGTTATGAAAAAAGACTAGAAATTTTTGAATTGACCAATGATTTTATTAGGGAAAATATTTAGAATTTCTTTTCAATGAGAATAACATAGGGTGAGATATCTGTTTTATTTGGGTAGGATAATTTAAGGATAGCAAAATCCTTTGGGTTTAGCTTTTCTAAGAAAATTTCAAGCCTATCCGCTTCGATTTTTCCTTGGGCGTGGCCTGGGTAGATGGTTATAATCACCCTGCCATTTTTCTGTAGAAGGCCTAAGATCTTCTTTAAACTTTCTATAGTAGAATCGGCCCTTGTAGTGATGGTCTTATCAGAATTTGGTAGATAGCCTAAATTATAAACCGCCAAGTCGATTTTTTCTTTTATGTAATTATCAATATGGGCATGACTGTCCAAAATAAAGGAAAAATTATCCCTAGGTCCAAGTAAATTTAAGGTATTTTCCCTTGCCTCTTCTTGAATATCAAAGGCGATAAGCTTCTTTGCACCCAAAACATCGAGGATAAAGGCCGAATCATGACCATTACCTGCCGTCATATCCACAGCGAGATTTATATCCTTCTTTCTAATAAGAATTTCCTTAACAAGCTCTGTTACTCTTTCAATCATACTTGCTCCTTAGAATAAGCATACTAGTAAGCTATCTTTTTATATTTTTGAATTTATGTAAGATGAAATTATAAGTATCAGGATCAGTTTTTTTAGAAATATCGAGGGCTTCTTTTATATAATCTTCGTAGGGAAGCTTATCATCCATTAGAATAATAGCTTTAGTATAAAGCATTACAGCGGACTTAGGATTGTCCGAATTATAAGCTAAGGCCATATTAATATATTCTAGAGCTTTCTGATTATCTTCCAATATGTAATAAATATTACTAATATTATGGTACAAAACTGCTCTAACATTATTATCTAAAACATCGCTCTCTTCTATAAACTTACAAATTATCAGCCTCTCTTGAATATCATCTAAACACGTTGCATAGTTCATCAAAATCCTATAATCTATATTATCATAATAATTATTATTTAGATCGTTGAAATCAAACTTTCCACCTGCATTTAGTGCCTTTATAATCAAATTCTTTCTAAGAGCAGGATTACCTTTGACTTCCATACTCCTAAAAAACAATATCAACTTTAAAGCCTTAATCTTCACAACATCTCTAGAAGTTCTTTCTTTTATTCTTATAAGTTCATTAATCTCAAGAGACTGATCTTTTCCTTCGTACCTATCTTTGCTATTTAAGGAAGAAATGATATTTTCAATATTTGAGCTATCTTCATACATTATCTCAAAATACTTTTCAATCAAATCGACAGATAAAATAGAAGAAAGTCTATCCAAGTTATCCAAATCAAAGTTAACCTTGGCATTTTCCATATTAGAAATAGTTTTGATATTAATAAAACTAAGCTCAGCCAATCTCTCTTGACTTAAATTCCTCTTATTTCTAATATCCTTTAAGAATTTCCCGAAAATATATTTTCTATCATTCATATACATCACCTAAATTAATATTTTATCATATATTTATATATTATTCCATAGACAATTTTTATATGGTAGTAAAAGAATTATATTGTTAAGATTAATTAAAGATAGATTAAATAAAGATTTATTTTCTAATATACATGAATCATGTATAGAATGCGAATATAGTGATTGCAAAGGCATTATACACATTCTTGAAAGTGAAGTTGATGAATTAGTGGATATAGGGGCGGAAATTGTTTGTTTGAATGATAATATAAATTTATTAAATACATTCGATAATGATGAAAGTGGAAACATTGATTTAACACAGCAGTCCCCAACATGTAAATTGAGAGATTCAAAAGGAAACTGTAAAATTCAAAAAAATAAACCATTATTTTGTATGCTCTTTCCATTTATGATAGTCAATTATTTGGATGGAAAAAATTATTGGGCATTAAGTAAAAAATGTTCGTATTATGATTACTTAGTATCTAATTCTAAAGTTGAAGATACTATAGAAAATTTTATTAACTATCTTGAAGAGATTCCAAGTAAAATATACAACGAAATTACAAGTACATTTATCAAAACAAAGGAGGTAGTCCACTATATTTATAGTGATGAAGAAGTTGAAATAATTAAAGAAATATAAATAATATATATTATTTATAAATAAATCTAAAGGAGGTGAATTTATGTCTAAATGCAAAGGTAGTATTTCTACAAAAAATGTTGTAAAAATTAGAATAATTAAGAAGGCATAGTAAAAACACAAGGGCTGTTGCAGAATCAAAAATTTGTAGATTTCAACTAAAGAACACATACAAAAATTTCAATAAGTTATCAAACGAGACTGAAATTTTTATGTGGTAATTATAATGATGATACGATACAATCATAGTTTTGCAGCAGCTCATTATTTTAAGAGGTAATTATGAAAATTGATTTACAAAAAAAATTTATTATTGCTATTCATGGAATTTTGCTTATTTTAATATCCTTGACAATGGTTTTTTATCCTATTTATATATCTAAATTTATTGATAACATTTCAAATATATATAGATTGAAAAATATTTTTTTGGTGATTGCATTACTAGTGATAGCTAAGGGAATTTTTAATATTTTCGATATGTTATTGGAAAATTATCTAAATTATTCATTAGAGTATGATCTCAAAAAAAATATGATGTCTAAGTTACTTGATATTAGTTACCTAAATATTATTAGAGAAGATGAAGGAAAATTGATTAATTTAAATAAGGATGTGGACTCATTAATAGATTTTTATATAAATTTTTTATCGATAACATTTAAGAATATTTTAATTCTTTCTGGAATTTTTATTGTATCAGTTAATAAGTTATCTTATTTTTCATTTTTATTTATTGTGATGATTATAGCTTTCTTAATCTTATTAAATAAAATTAAGGAAAAATCTAAAATCAAGGTTAAAAATACCAAGGAAACTTATGATAGAATGATAAGTCTATTCTCTGAGACTTTTACTTTATTGGAGGAGTTTGTATACATTGATAAAGATACTTATTTAATAAACAGGTTGAGAAAATCAATATCGAAATTTTTTAGTTACGAAGTTGTATCAAACTTTATTTCTTATGAGTATTGGATTAGTTCTATTTTTGTATTTTCATCTATGAAGATAATTGTGATGATATCAGGAATATTTTTAATCAACAATGAGCTAGTAACTTTGGGAAGCTTATATTTGTTTATATATTATATTGATTTAATAGAAGATCCAATTATGGAGATAAGATTACAATTAGAGACTCTACCTAATATAGGGATTGTAAAAGAAAGAATATTTGGATTTTTAGATTTGAATTCTAGAAAACTAGAATATGGGAATTATGATTTGTGTGAAAAAGTATCCAAGATTGAGTTTTCTAATGTAAGTTTTTCCTATTCTGAGAAGGAAATTTTTAAAGATTTTAATTACACTTTCTCTAAGAAAAAATATCTTGTAAGAGGAGTCTCTGGATCGGGTAAGTCAACACTGATTAACTTGATGGTTAGGCTATTTGATCCAATAGATGGAAGTATAAAATATAATGATATTGATATAAGGATGTTTAAGAAAGAATCTATTAGTGAAAAGATAGAATACATAGATCAAAAAATTGAATTATCTAAGGAAGCTATCATTGCTGATGTGATTAGTGAAAATCAAGAATCCATAAGAACTCTAAATATTTTTCTTCCAAATAAGGATTTTGCCACCCCATTGGATGAATTATCTAATGGTGAATATAGGAGCTTATATCTTCTTAAGGCTTTAAATTCAAATAAGGATATCATTATAATGGATGAGACGTTTTTGGGGATTGACGAAGGTAAATGTGATGCTTTCTTTAAGCTTGCTGATAATATTGATAAGATCATAGTTATTATCAGTCATGAAGAGAGAATTATTGCCATGGCAGACGAGGTGATTGATCTTGGAAAATATTAATGTAAAAACTTTAATTAAAGAATATCCTAAATATTTTGTATTAGACTTGCTAATTTGGCTTTTAGCACATAATATTCCTTTGTTATTATCATACCTAATCAAACTTTATTTTGACTCAAATCAAAATAATAATTTATTAATCATTGTATTTTTATATACAATTATCTTTCTGTTAAGATTTCCACTTATAAAATTGGGAGCAGATATAGATATTAAGGCGCAACATAAGTGGGTCAATGTTATGTATGAGAGAATCATTAGCAAATGCCTTGAATCTAGAAAAGTTTCGGATTCTAATAGCCAAATATTTATTGATACTATTCAAAATGATATTAATTCAATAGTATCATATATATCATATGGAGTTGATACAATCTGCAATGTAGTTGGCTCTATAATAGCGTTTATAATAATTGCCTCAATAAATATTTATGTAGCTATGGTTATACTAGTAGTTCCTATACTTATATTCTTCATATTGAATTTCCTAAAAGATAAGCTTTACGATAAAAGTATGATTATAAGAAACAATGAAACTAACCTCATAAAGATATACCAAGATGTTATAGGTGAAAGCAGAAAAATAAGGATTGAATCTCTGGAGAATAAATATTTTGATATCTATAATAAACATTTAATGAAAAATAAGAGTGATAAGTTTAAGTATAGCTATTTCAATATTATGATAAACACTATCAACCAATCTTTGGTAGATTTGAATTTAATATCTATACTCTTGGCAGTAATATATTTTAGAAACTTTTCTGTAGGAGACCTTGCTTTGTTGATAAGCTATAGTTTTATCATAAATGACTTATCGACATATGTATCGACATTTATAGTAATAAATAATGATTTGAAAGTGAGTTTAGATTCCTTTAATAATAAGCTGAACTTCAATTTATGCGAAGATAAATCTATTTTTAAAGTTGATAATATCATAAATAGAATAAGTTTGGGTGAAGTAAATGTATTAATTGGAGACAATGGTTCTGGTAAGAGCAGGATTTTTAAAGAGCTTGCTAGTAACAGAGAATATTGTTTGGTTCTTAAGAATTCATCAGTATTAAGCGAAGATTTATATGAGAACATAGTTACTGACGGTAATCCTTATATGTATAGAGAAATTGTAGAAAATTTTTCATTAAATGATTTGGAGGATAGGAAAGAACTAATTAGTGATGAACTATCAGGAGGGCAAATCGATAGAATTGCTATAGCCAGAGCTTTGCTATCAGGTAAGGATGTGATTTTAATCGACAATAATTTATTTTCTATAGATTTTGCTATTAGATCATTAATATTTGAAGAATTCGAAAATTCTGGCAAAACATTTTTGATTGCTGATACTGAGTATAGAAATGAATACAAAAATTTTAATGTTATATATTTAAAAAACTAGTGACAAGAAGTGATACTGAAATGTTTTATCTAACGATATAAATTTAGAAAAGTAGATTGGTCGATAAGAAAATATAGTTTTTTAATAAGATGTGAGAACAAGAGAATAAAGAATATTTTTTGAAAAAATTCGATGTGGATGATAATAGGTTATTGAAATCTTTAACCCATCTAAATGTTTCCATTAGCATGTTCGGTCAAACTCTTTTTAGTATTAATATTTTATCATCTTTGTCAGTTACATATATTTGTAGTATTCTGGTTAAGAATCAATATTTACAACTATCTGACCTCTTGGCTTCTCTAAAGTTAGTTTCAATTTCTACAGCGACTTTAGCAGATTCTTTTGGATATTTGGTTAACATTTTATCTACTAAGAAAATAAAGGAGATGGTGATAAGTGAGATTCCTGAAAGGAAAGAAATTGTCAAAGAAGAAAAAATTCCACAACTAGACCTTAGGCTAAACAATCTATCATTTTCCTATGGACCTATCAAGGTCTTTGATAAGATGGATTTGGATATAGAAAAATCTAAGTCCTATGCCATAATTGGAAATTCAGGTTCTGGTAAGTCCACTCTTGCCAAGATTCTTATGAAGGTAAATGAAGACTATGGGGGAGAGATTTCATTTTCTAATGGCAACTTCAAGGATTTTTCGGAAGAAGAATTATATGATAGTATCTACTATATCCCACAAAATCCTATAGTATTTGAGGATACTTTTATAAACAATATAGGCATGGCTGATGATGGGCTTGATAGAGATAGGATTGAAGGAATTATCGATAGGGTCGGCCTAAGTCGAGTTTATCATGAGAAGAAGGACGGGATAATAAAAAATGGAAGTCTTTCTGGTGGCGAGAAAAAGAAATTAGAACTTGCTAGGGCCTTGTATAAGGGAAGTGAAGTATTAATCTTCGATGAGCCAACTAGTGGACTTGATCCAGAAAGTGCTAGGTCAATCGAAGGATTAATCGAAAGCCTAGATAATCTAACTAGAATAGTAATCACTCACAATCAAGACAAAGCCTATCTACAAAGCTTTGACCATGTAATAAATATTGAAGATTACAAGAATTAAGCCCAGGCTCTCAAAGTTTATCCAAAGCTTTTATAAAACAAATTTATCAAGATAGTAGGCTATGCCGTCTTCGTCATTTGTGAGGGTTACGTAGTCTGCTATTTCTTTTATTTTTTCTACTGCATTTCCCATGGCAACTCCCACTCCAGCAGCTTTAATCATAGTCTCATCGTTCATTTCATCACCAAAGGCTATGATGTCTTTTTGGTCTATATTAAATATTTCTGCTATTTCTAGAAGGCTTTTTCCTTTGGAAAGTCCTTTTGGCATAACTTCATAGTAAAATCTTGAGGATTTAACTTGGACTGTAAGTTTTCCAAATTTTTCATAAAGTTTTTTTGCTGGATCATCAATTATTTCAGGGTCTGCTGCAAAGAGGATTTTATTTACAGGAAAGTCGATTTTTTTATAGAGATCTTCTACTTCGACTGCCTCCATCTTTAGGGTAGTAGCCTCACCCTTTGTGTAAGGACCGATTTTTGGGCTATAAACTGTATCCTTATAAGGGACCATGGTCTCGAGGACTAGGTCTTTGGCAAATTCTAAGATTTCTACTGCAAGCTTATGATCCATTTCGTGGTTAGAAAGAAGATCTCCTGTAGCAAAGTTTGTTATTGCTCCTCCATTAAAGCTTGAAATAAGACCTCCATATTTTTCAAATTCTAATCTTTCTGCCAAGTCACGAGCCCCAGCAGTAGGCCTTCCAGTAACTATTACGACCTTGTGGCCTTCTTTCATGGCAGAAATTAAGGCTCTTTTTGTATTTTCAGTTATGACCCTCTTGCTATTTACAAGAGTTCCATCGACATCTACTCCTATTAATTTCATTATTTCTCCTTTAATAAATTCTTTTCTATATAATAAGCTATCCCGTCTTCATCATTCGATAAAGTAATTTCGTCTGCTTCTTTTTTTAATCTATTGCTAGCATTAGCCATAGCGATTCCAACTCCTGCCATCTGGATCATTTCCATATCGTTTATTTCATCACCGAAGGCATAAGTGTCCTCATGTTTTATGGAAAAATAGTCGGCTATTTCCAAAATGCTTTTGCCCTTGTTTATTCCAAGTGGCATACAATCTAGAAATTGGGGCATGGAATGGATGGGATTAACTCTTTTTTTGAATCTATCCCTAAACTTTTCTATATTCTTTTCTATTATTTCTGGCCTTGCAGAAAAAAGGAGCTTATTTAGGGGAAAATCTATCTTATCTTCTAAGTTTCCTATTATCCTGTAAGGCATTTTGTTTTTTTGTGATAAAAATTCTAGGCTGTGGGTTCTGTCATTCTCAGCGAGGATTTCTCCTTTGTGATAGATTATATAATCAAAACCAAGACTTTTGCCGAAAGCTATCATCTCTTTTATGAGATTATAATCTAGGTAGTGGTTAATAATGGTCATTTTTTCTTTCATATCGTAGACATGGGCACCATTTGATGAAGAAATAAGACCGCCGTATTTATCAAAGGCCAGGGCTTTTCCTAGAAAGTCCGCCGCATAGAAGTCCCTACCAGTAATTATAGCAAGTTTATTGCCTTCTTCCATGGACCTTATTAGTGTTTTTTTCGTTCTTTCGCTTATTTGATTTTTACTATTAAGAAGACTACCATCTAAGTCTACTCCGATTAATTTCAATATATCCTCCGGTTTAAATAGAAATACCAGGCCTATATCAAACCTGGTATTAGTAATTAAGCTTCTATCTTTAGAAGGTCTTCGCCATGAACTATTTGACCTAGTTTAAGACAAGTGATTGTCTTATCATCAGTATTTGTAATAATGATTGGTGATTGGATTTCTTTGCCAGCTTCTTTTATAGCATCAATGTCGAATTCTATTAGAAGGTCACCACATTGAACTTGGCTATTGCTAGCTACTTTGATTTCGAAAGGTTTGCCTTCAAGCTCTACTGTATCTAGACCTATGTGAATTAATAGCTCCGTACCGTTAACACTAGTGATACCAATAGCGTGGCCAGTTTCTGCAAGCATTGAGATTTTGCCAGCAACTGGAGCATAGACCTTACCCTCACTTGGGATAGTGATAACGCCCTTGCCTACAATCTCTTGGGAAAAAACAGGATCGACACATTCTTTAATATCCTTAACCTCTCCTGTAATTGGTGCAAGGATAATTTCATCTTCTTTGACTTCCTTTTGGATATGTTCATCTTTTTTTTCTTCGCCAGAAAAAACTCCCTTTAGTTTATCTAAAAATGACATAATTCCTCCTTATCTTACTATCATTGCTCTTTATTATTAATATACTAATTTTTTTGAAAAAATCATTATCGTAACATATGTTACAGAAATAGGACTAGCCTTTAGCTTATAATAGATACAGTTAAGGAAATAAGAAATAAAGGAGAAATGTATGTTTTGTTATCAATGTCAAGAAACTTTTAAGAATCAAGGATGTAAAATACAAGGAGTTTGCGGTAAGAATGAAGATACTGCAAATATGCAAGACTTGCTTGTTTATGTAACAAAGGGACTTGCTGAAGTGATAAATAAAAGGGGCGAAGTTGAAGAAAAATATTACGATAGACTATCAAACAATCTTTTCGTAACCATTACCAATGCAAACTTCGATACGAAAGCTATACTTAATCTAGTTAAAGAAACTTTGGCTATGAAAGATGAGCTTCTAAAAGATGTAGAAAGTGATAAGCTTTCAGAATTTGCTAGATATAGGTCAGACGATAGCGATGAGCTTAGGAGAAAGGCTATCGAAGTTGGTGTTTTAAATATAATGAATGAGGATGAAAGGTCTCTTACAGAGCTTGTAATCTACGGACTAAAGGGAATGGCAGCCTACAACCACCACGCCAATGTCCTAGGCTTTAGAGATGAAAAAGTTGACAAATTTCTAGCCTATGCCCTAGAAGAAACTACTAAAGCTTGCACAGATATTACTAAGCTAATAGACCTTGTAATGGAGACTGGAAGCCACGGAGTTATGGCTATGGCCCTACTTGATAAGGCTAATACAGAAACTTTCGGCAATCCAGAAATCACAGAAGTAGATTATTCAGCAGGTAAGAAGCCAGGAATTTTAATCTCAGGCCACGACCTAAACGACATGAAGATGCTCCTTGAGCAAGCAAAGGATAGCGGAGTTGATATCTACACCCACTCAGAAATGCTTCCAGCAAATTACTATCCAGAATTTAAAAAATATGATAATTTCCATGGCAATTATGGTAATAGTTGGTGGAGCCAAAATGAGGAGTTTGAAAAATTCAACGGTCCAATCCTTATGACTACTAATTGTATAGTTCCTATGAAGAAAAATAACACCTACAAGGAAAGGATGTTTACAACAGGAAACGCAGGCTATCCAGGCTGTAAGCATATAGAAATAGATGAAAATGGCAAGAAGGATTTCTCAGAGATAATTGAGCTAGCTAAAAAATGTAAGGCTCCAACAAACTTAGAAGATATCAAAGTTGTCGGAGGCTTTGCCCACAAGCAAGTAATAGATCTTGCCGATAAGGTAATTGATGAGATTAAGAAGGGCAATATCAAGAAATTTGTAGTAATGGCAGGCTGTGACGGAAGACACAAAGAAAGGTCTTACTATACTGACTTTGCCAAGGCCCTTCCTAAAGATTATGTAATCCTTACAGCAGGCTGTGCGAAATATAGATACAATAAGCTTGGCCTAGGAGATATAAATGGGATACCAAGAGTGCTAGATGCTGGTCAATGTAATGACTCATTCTCACTTGTCCAAATAGCCCTTGCCCTAAAGGATGCTTTTGGCTTAGATGATATAAATGATCTTCCAATCGAATACAACATAGCTTGGTATGAGCAAAAGGCTGTAATAGTTCTACTCGCCCTCCTAAGCCTTGGTGTAAAAAATATCCACCTAGGACCAACTCTTCCTGCCTTTCTTTCACCAACAGTCGTAAATTTCTTGGTGGAAAATTTCAATATTTCAGGAAACACTAGTGTGGAAAAAGATTTAGAGGAAATGACAAGATAAAAAATAAATAAGAAGAAGTGACCTATCCCCAAAATTCAGTTTTTTGGGGATTTTATTTAAAATTTTATAAAAAATTTTCGAATTATTTTGAAAAAGTTTTCATTTATGATATCATGTTAGATAGAGAGGGTAATATGTATTATATTGGTATCGATATTGGATCGACAGCAAGCAAATTTGTTGTCATAAATAATGAAAAAAATGAAATACTTTATAAAGAAGTCATAAGTAGCGGATGGAATAGCAAGGAAACTGGAAGATTGATAATTAACAAGTTAGAAAGCCTTGGCTATAGTAGAAAGGAAAGCCACATAACAGCCACAGGTTATGGAAGAATTGCAGTCGACTTTGCCGATAAGGTGATTACAGAAATTACCGCCCATGGCAAGGGAGCACATTTTTTAGGTTCAAAAGATAAGACAGTCATAGATATTGGAGGACAGGATACTAAGGTAATAGTCCAAAATGAAGATAGGGTTGTTGATTTTTTGATGAATGATAAGTGCTCAGCTGGAACGGGTAAATTTTTGGAGGTTATGGCAAATAGACTTGGTCTTGACCTTGATGAATTTTTCCAAATGGCTAAAAATGGCAAAGATATTGAGCTTTCATCAACTTGCACTGTTTTTGCAGAATCTGAAGTAGTTTCTTTGATGGGCAAGGGAACAAAAAGAGAGGATATAGCAAGTGGGGTTATCAATTCTATAGTTTCAAAAGTTTCAAAACTTGCTCAAAAAAAGTCCAATACCGAAGGTTATTTTCTAACTGGTGGTTTTTCAAATAATACCTACATAATGAAATCTCTAGAAGAAAAACTAGCTAGTAAGCTTTATAGCCATCCAGATGGAAGATTTGCTGGGGCAATCGGAGCAGCTATCTTATGAAAAAAGGCCTAGAAGAATTTAGACGAGAGGCTTATGTCGATGCAATTTATGCAAAGATGGAAAAAGATAATGTTGTCGGAGTTTTTAGCGATACTTGTGAGGCTCTTCTAATTTCCTATGGTTTTGTTGCCTATCCAATCATCGGCTTAGATGCCCATATTTTTGACTATTGTAAAGTAGATGATTTTTGTGACCCAATAAATTCTACTATTGCCTATCTTAAAACTCAAAAATGTCCTCTTATATATTCATCACGATTTTTTGTTGTTGATAGTTTCTGTGAGAAATTCAATACTTGTTTGAAGAAATCCACTGACAAAGATCTAGTATATGAAAACGATTTAAGAGCTTATCTTGAAAATATTAAGGATATATCTTTCGATGAAAAAATCTATAAGGAAAGTCAAGATAAACTTGGTAAAATCAAAATTCTTCTAAGGGATCTAGAAAAAAGTGATATAGATGGAAGTTTGCTTTATAAATTAGGATTCTACATAAGATTTATCAAAGATTTAGATGAAAGAATCTCTTTTCTAAAATACATAAGGTCCAAATACCAAAGGAAAAATATTAAAAGAAAAATTATACAAGCGACTTGTCCTTTTGAAGTTACTGATCTAATCGATGAAAATATTGACAAAGCTTATAAAATTGTAAAGTCCAAAAGTCCTGACTTTACTTTTGATAAATGCATATATAAGGCGGATAAAATCTTAACTTACAAGGAGAAATAATATGGATAAGAATCATGAAATGTGGAACGGATTGAGTATGGACCTTGATAAGCACGATTTGTTGTGCGAAGCTTTGCCACAAGCCTTTGGAGATGTTTTTTTATCACAAGAAGACAGACCAGAAAAGATGGATTATTTTAATGCAGTTACAGCAGATATCCACGGAATAAGACCTGCAGAATTGATTGAAGCTCAAAAGAATGGTCAAAAAGTTATTGGAAGTTTTTGTATCCATGTTCCAGAAGAAGTTGTTTGGGCAGCAAATGGAATTTCTACAGGACTCTGTTCAGGTTCACAATTTTGGGTTCCAGGTGGGGAGAAGAAATTGCCAACAGCGACTTGTCCTTTGATCAAGGCATCACTGGGAGCAAGATTTGATAGAACTTGTCCATTTTTTAGGATAGCAGACCTCTTTGTTGGAGAAACAACTTGCGATGGGAAGAAAAAAGCTTGGGAAATCTTGGCAGAAGATGCACCAATGTATATAATGGATATCCCACAAATGAAGAGGAAGGAAGATTTCGAAAAATGGGAGAAGGAAATTAACTTATACATAGATAGACTTGAAGATTTAACTGGAAATAAAGTAACAGCAGAAAACTTGCACGATGCAATTGTAATGATTAATAACAAAAGACGTGCCATGCAAAGACTTTACGACTTTAGAAAGCTCGATAATGTTCCAATCTCAGGAAGAGATACCCTTCTAATAACTCAAATCTCATTTTTTGATGACCCAGTAAGATTTACTCAAAAAGTTAATGAACTTTGCGATGAACTTGACCAAAGGGTTAAGGAAAATGTATCAGTATTTAAAAAGGGAACAAAAAGAATTCTTCTTACAGGAACTCCACTTTCAATACCAAACTGGAAATTACACCAAATAATCGAAACAAATGGTGGAGCAGTTGTAGGAGAAGAATTGTGTACGGGTATTAGATATATAGAAAACCCAGTAGATGAAACCAAGGGAGATTTGGATACAGAAGTTAAAAATCTTGCCAAAAGATATCTAGGAAGCATAAACTGCGCTTGCTTTACACCAAATACATCAAGAATTGACGATATAATTAGACTCTATCACGAATACAATGCTGACGGAGTAATAGATATCAACCTTAAATTCTGTAACATCTATGACACAGAAGGATATTTCGTAGAAAAAAGACTACAAGAAGAAAACATCCCTTGCATAGGAATAGAAACTGACTATACAGACGAAGATGCAGAACAATTAAAAACAAGAATAGGTGCATTTATAGAAATGCTTGATTAATGAAATATTTTATTTTAGTAGAAAATGCGGCTATAGCCACAAGTTTATTAGAAATATTAAGAAAAGAGAAGATAAAAGCAACCCTTGCCCCAACACCAAGACAGGCGAGCCATGCCTGTGGCGTATCGGTCTATGTATATAAAAAAGAAGATATAGAAAAAATCGAGCCTTTGGCAAAGAAAAATCAAATAAAAATAGATGAAATTTATAAATCAGACCTAGACTTTGATAGTAAAAGAAATAAATTTCTATAAAAGAGGCTAATGGGAAAAGATAAACAAATTTTCCCATTAGCTTTTATTTGTAGGTTTTTTTCTTAAAAGTATATTCTTAGTAGAGAAGTAAAAGGAGGATATCTATAAATGAGTTTTAGCTTATCAGATGATATATTAGAAAAAATTATAGAGATTAGACATGATATCCATATGAATCCAGAAGTTTCCGGCAAGGAAGTAAGGACTACAGGGATAATAAGAAAATATCTAGAAAAACTTGATAATATAGAAATAATAGACTTTCCTATCGAAACAGGCCTTATAGCAAGGCTAAATACAGGAAAAAAGGGCACTGTTGTTGGTATTAGGGCGGATATTGATGCCCTCCCACAAAAGGAAGAGACAGATGTTTCCTATAAGTCAAAAATAGAAAATGTAATGCACGCCTGTGGCCACGATTACCACACTTCAGTTCTCCTTGCCATAGCAACAGTCTTATCCCAACATAGAGACGAGCTTTATGGGGATGTAGTTTTCATTTTCCAAAGATCCGAAGAAATCACTAGGGGAGCCAAGGAATATATAGACAAGGGACTTTTCAAAAAAGTGAAAATTGATAGGGTAATAGGTCTTCACAATTGGCCAGAAGTAGACTTCGGCAAGGCTATCATCAAGAAGGGTTCCTTGATGAGCTCGAAGGTTAATTTTAAAATCGACATCTTTGGCAAGGGACAACATGGTTCTATGCCTCATCTAAATATCGACCCAATAGTCTGTGCCTCAAATATAGTAATGGCCCTCCAGACTATAATCTCAAGAAACACAAATCCTTTCGACAATGCAGTTTTGTCTGTAAATTCTATAAGTGGAGGCTCAGAAGACAACCTAGTTGTAGATAAGACCCACCTATCAGCAACAATTAGATCCCTATCAGAAGCAAATCTCGAAAAATCTATAAAAAGGATGGAGGCTATAGTAGAAAATATAGCGACAGCCTATGAATGTAAATACAAAATCACCTATACAGAAAAAATTCCATCTGTATATAATGGTGAAGAAATGTATGAAAAAGTTCTAAAATCTGCAGAAAAAATCTTAGGCAAAGAAAATATAATCACAGAAGGCCACACCATGGCAAGTGAGGACTTCGCCTTTTATATGAAAGAAGTTCCAGGATTTTTCTACTGGTTTGGAAGCGGAGAAGAAGGCCATGCCAAAGAGGCCCTTCATAGCAAAAATTTCTACTGCTCAGATAAGGCTATAAGACCTGCCGTAGAAGTTATGGCAGCTTCTGTCCTAGACCTCCAAAAAGATGACTCTATTTAAACTGAAAACCTGTTAAAGCGTTGAAATCACTTGTTTTAAGCTCGGAAATTTAGTATAATTAAAACCGAATTCATATAAAGGAGAAGGGAATGAATATTAAAAAAATTTTTGCAAGTGCTATGACTCTAAGCCTAGCTTTTGGTCTTATGGCTTGTTCAAATGATGCTAATAAGAAAGAAGACGTTAAAGAAGAAACAAAACAAGAAGAAAAAGCTGATAATAAAGATAGCAAGGAAGATAAGAAAGAAGACGCAAATAAGAAAGACGCTTCAGCTAAGAAGTTCGATAGCCCAATTTACGATGTAAAATACAATTATCTTCCAGAAAATTTTGGAGAAAACTTTAGAGATGAGAAAAAAGATCTTTTGACAATTGAGTTTGGCGAAAAAAACAACCCTGCCAAAAAGATTACAGTTCAACTTTCTGATAATGCTGAAAGATTCAAAGGACTCTTCAAAATGCCAGAAGATGCAAAAGATGTGAAGGTTGGCGACAAAGATGGTAAATTCTGGGATGATGGCTCTTTCAGATACCTAGTTGTAGAAAGAGAAGGCTACTCAATCTTTGCTAGATCTTCCCTAGATAAAGATGAAACAATAAAAGTTGTTTCAGAAGCTAAATAAGCTAAGAATAAATCAAAAAAGACCCTGTGGGGTCTTTTTTTCTATGGAAAAAGGATTCTTTACAATCCCTAGTAATTATATGTCCTATCTTCTATATCCCTAAAGAAGGTAGACTTGGATGGGGCTTCCTTTCTTATGGGCATACCCATCCTGTGCATTTCATTTAGCTTAAATATCATGAGATTGACATTTACATCATACATACTCGCCAGCTGGTTGTAGGTGTAGCCTTCCTTGACATCTTCGATTAGACTTTTTTCGTCAAGAAGGAGGTGGGCTGCAAAGATATTGGCCTCAAGTTCCATTTCTGAATTTATATCGAAAAGCTCATATTCTATAAGCTCATTAGAGGCAGCATCTTCATGGAAAATATGATGGCCTAGTTCGTGGGCAAAGACCATATTTTGGATTCTTTCATCGACAAAGGGATTGTAGAAGACAAAGCTTACTCCCTTTATTATTTTATACATACCCAAAAGATGGGTGTTGGTCTTGAAGGCTATGAGGTGGACGCCTCTTCTTTCTAGGATATCCCTAGGATCTCTTGACTTGTATTTTTCTATAAGCTCCCTAGCTTTTTTGTAGATATTATCGTAGGATACTCCCATTATTTACCTTTCTTCTCATTTTCCATCTTTGCTATATAATAGGCCTCTGATATGGCATCTAGGATTGCTCTCTTGTCATTTTCAGGGAGTTGCCCACCAGCCATAAGGCCTATTACCCCATTGATCATATCTTGGGCATCCTTTGCTCCATTTTCGCCAAAGTTTTCTCTAGCCTTTAGGATAAACTCATCCTCATCTGTTACAAGATAATCGTGAGTTGTATCTAGGTGCTCTGCCAGAAGGTCGTAGGTCTTCCTGTACCTTGGCTTTGATTCCCCAAGCTCATACCTTGATATGGTCTTGGTGGAAACCTTACATAGTTTGGCTAGGTCTTCTTGGGTTAGTTTCTTTAGTTCTCTTAATTCTTTTACTTTGTTAGCGAATGCCATATAAACTCCTTTGCTAATATAAAGACTTTTAATTTATAAAATCGTTGACAAAAGACACTCAAGGTCTTATAATATTCATAAGTCATTTATTGTCTTAATTATATATTAAAAGTCTTTAAAATTCAAGGAGAAATTATGAAAAGAGTTATACTACATTCAGATATGAACGCTTGTTATGCATCAATAGAGCAAAAATTAAATCCTAAACTCAAAAATATCCCCATGGCAGTAGCAGGAAATCCTAAAAATAGGAACGGAATAATCCTTGCCAAAAGCCAAGAAGCAAAAGAGGCGGGGGTAAAGACCGGAGAGGCAATCTGGCAGGCCTTGGGCAAGTGTCCTAATCTTACCCTAGTCCCTCCCCAATATGACCAGTATCTCAAACATTCTAAGCTTGCTAGGAAAATTTATTATGATTATACTAATCAAGTAGAACCCTTTGGCCTCGATGAGTGCTTCTTGGATGTAACAGGCTCAACCCATCTTTTTGGAAGTGGGGAAGAGATAGCCAATGAAATTCGCCAAAGAATGAAGGAGGAGCTGGGAATAACAGTCAGTGTCGGGGTAAGCTTCTGTAAAATTTTTGCAAAACTTGGCTCAGATATGAAAAAGCCTGATGCGGTTACTATCATAAGAGAAGATAATTTTAGAAAAAAAGTCTGGCCTTTTCCTGTTGGAGAGATGGTTGGCATCGGAAGGGCTACTGAAAGAAAACTCAATAGGATAGGGATTTTCACCCTAGGCGAGCTTGCCAAGGCAGACCTTGACCTGATAAGAAACTTGCTTGGCGTAAATGGTCTTTATCTTTGGGAGTATGCTAACGGTCTAGACATTCGTCCAGTCCATGACAGGGACCACCAAGAGCCAATTAAGACTATAGGAAACTCATCTACCTGTAGGAAGGACCTTTTGACTAACAGGGAAGTCTTTAATGTCCTTCAAGAGCTTGCTTTTTCTGTATCAAGGAGACTAAGAGAAGCAAGACTTGAAGCTTGTGGGGTAGAAATTTTTGTAAGAAATAATGAACTTCAATCCTACAATTACCAAAGCCCAATCAAGCTTGCCAGCCAATCATCCATAGTCCTTGCCAGAAGTGGTTTTGATTTATTTAAGGAAAAGTATAAATGGGATTTTCCTGTTAGGGCTGTGGGTATTAGGGCAATCAAGCTTAGAAAGGAAGGTGGAGGAAGTCAGATAGATGTCTTTTGTGATTATAAAAAACAAGAAAAAGAAGAAAACTGCGATAAGGCCATCTATAAGATCAGAAAAAAATATGGGAGAGAGGCTATAAGCTTTCTTGGCCTTACTAGGGATATAAAACTTCCCAAAGAAATGAACGAAATAATAACCCTACCAATGAACCATTACAATTTTTAATGGCTAAAGGCTTGCATTATTTGTGAGCTTTTTTATTTACTCTTTACAAATTGCTAGAGCGTTATATAATAACTATAACAAGAAAGGAGGGCTCATGTTTTTAGAAATTGATTTTGGGTCAGATATGCCTATATATGAGCAAATCAGACGAGCTATTATAAAGGCATTGGCTAAAAATGAATTAGATTTTGGGCAAGCTCTTCCATCAGTAAGGCAGTTAGCAGGAGATATTGGAGTTAATCTTCATACTGTAAATAAGGCCTACAAGATGCTAGAAGAAGATGGAATTATTGTTATGGATAGGCGTTTTGGTTCTAGAATTGTCGATAAGGCTTATGATATGACAGGAAGTCAAAAGGAAAAAATCGTAGAAGAACTTGAGTTTATAACCGCTCTTTCCAAGGTTAAAAATTTGAAGAAAGATGATTTGGATGAGCTTATAAGAAATATTTGGGAGGAAAATTATGAGTGAAGCTAATAGGATGGCCATATTTTATGGGTTTATAATAATTATAATAAGTCTAATTCAAGCCTTTGTAACTTCATATTCAAAAAGGGGCTACATCCTCGGAGTAAGGTTTGCTGAAGGGGTTGAAAGGGATGAAAAAGTTAGAAAGATAGTAAAAGATTATAAGATTTTGACTATCCTTATAGGATTTTCTTTGGCTATTTTTGTAATAATTTTAAGCTACCTTGTGGGAAATTTAGTCTTATTAAATTCTGTCTATATTCTTTCAATTTTTCTAAGCTACATTCCCCTAGTCCTTGCCAATAAGAAGCTAAAGGCCCTTGCTAAAAATCAAAAACTAGATAAGAGGAAATTTGTAAGCCTTGATTATTCTAAGGCAAAAATATTTAACAAGAAGGAATTTTTCGGGCTTTATCTAGGTCTTCTCCTTATAGTAATAATTTTCGCCATAAAAATCCACCTGGATTATGAAAACTATCCAGCTAAGCTAATAATGCATATGAATAGCCGAGGAGAGATAGATAGAATGCCTGATAAGTCTTACTTATCTGTCCAGTCCCCAACTATTGTAAGTTTTTTAATGCTTGCTGTGATGTTTCTTTCTAATCTTTCCCAACTTCTATCAAAGATGAGGATAAGTCCTGATATGCCTGAAGAATCCTTGGATAGGATCTTGGAAACGAGAAGGATTTGGACCTATTATTTTGCTACAAGTTCGATCTTACTTATAGTTCTTTTTCAGGTTGGAATTTCTTCCTTTATGAGGACGGGAGATGACTTAATTGTCAAGGTCTTGGGCATAATTACTGTAGGATTTTCTGTTGGTGGAAGTCTTCTTATAGGAAAGTTTAGGTCAGTTGATGGGTCGGCTTTAAACGAAACTGGCAAGTATGGTTATGAGGAAGAGGACGATAAGTGGATCTTGGGTGGACTTATTTACTACAATCCAGACGATCCAGCCATATTTGTTGAAAAAAGAGTAGGCGTTGGAAGTACAATGAATTTTGCCAACACTTGGGTTAAGCTCTTATTCGTCCTTGTTTTGCTTTTTCCTTTTGTCCTAGGCTTTGTTTTATGATATTTGAATGATAGGAGATATTATGTTAGAGATTAAAAATGTATCCAAGTCCTTTGCTAAGGTCAAGGCCCTGGATGATGTAAGCTTTGTAGTCGAGAAGGGAGACCTTTTTGGTCTTATTGGTCAAAATGGAGCAGGTAAATCTACACTTTTTAGGTGTATAATGGACTTTTTCGATTCATTCGAGGGAGAAATCCTCTATGGAGGAGTTCCTATGAGGAAAATCCCCCTAGAAAAAATTGGCTTTCTTCCGGAAGAAAGGTCGCTTTCACCTAAAAAGACTATCGAAGAAGAAATCAGATACTTTGCAAGGCTAAATTTGATGAAAAACTTAGATGCTAAGACCCTCCAATATTATTTCGATAAATTTGAGATAAAGGGCAGGCTAAAGGATAAAATCAAGGACTTATCCAAGGGTAACCAACAAAAGGTTCAACTTTTGGCAAGCCTTATCTATAAACCTGAATTTCTAATCTTGGATGAGCCATTTTCAGGCCTTGATCCTTATAATATTAGCCTTTTGCAAGATATAATCAAAGAGGTAAATGAGGCTGGAACTACCATAATTTTCTCATCTCACAATATGGAAAATATAGAAGATATGTGTAACAAGCTAGTAATGCTAAGGGATGGAAAAATTGTCCTAAATGGGTCTCCTAAAGAAATAAGAAATTCTTATCCGAAAGATAAAATTCTTATAGAATGTGAGGGAGAAATTGCTGATATCCTCGATGATTTTCCTCTTAGCTACAAAAAAGAAGATAAAACTTACAAGCTAAGGTTACAAAATCCAGAGGATGGAAGAAAAATCTATCAGAGATTAAGCCAAAGATTCGATTATATACCAGTTTTTGCCCAAACTCCTCCAAGTTTGAATGAGATATTTACAAGAAAGGTGGAAGAAGATGTCTAGATTTTGGACAGTTGCCCTAGATTCGTGGAAAAAACAAATGAAGTCCATAAGCTTTTGGATTATGGTTCTCTTGCCTATCATAATGATGGGAGTAAGTGGAGCTATAGCCTACTTTTCCCAAGACACTAATGTCAAGGACACCTATGTAGTTTGTGATCAAAAGATAGGAAAATATTTTGAAAGTATGCCTGGCTATAAAATCTCAGATAAGGCTAAGGCAGAAAAGGCCTTGGAAGATAAAAAAATAGGAAGTTTTGCAGAAATTAAAGAAGAAAATGGATCTCTTCTAGCAGATTTTCATACAAAAAATATTAACTCTCAAGCTATCCTCGCCTTTAATGGAGCCTTGAAGGAAGTACAAAATGCTTTAAACATTGAAAATTCAGGTTTGAGCTCTGATAAGCTAGAGATTTTACAAAGAAAGTCCACTTTTAAGCTTGTAGAAGAAGGCTCTGAGTCTGAGATAATGTACTTTGCTTATTTTGCCCTAGTTTTTTATATGTATATGATGTTAATAATGTATTCTAACATCATAGTTGTAGAAATTGCTACAGAAAAAGGCTCTAAGATGATAGAATTTATCTTCTCATCTATTAGGGCTGGCAAGTATTTTGCAGGAAAAATTTTCGGCAATTTCCTAGCTATACTAACCCACACCGCTCTTTATGGCTTTGTTGGAATTATAGCCTACTTTTTAGCTAAAGCTTACGGAATCCAAGAAAAATTTAACATCAACATAAAATCCTACCTAGGCGAGATAAATATTTTAATGCTAGTAGAAATCGGGATTTTGGTCATCCTAAGCCTCCTTATTTTTATGATAGTAGCTGCCATGCTTGGCTCTCTTGCTCAAAAGCAAGAAGATGCAGGAAAGGTCGCAAGTCCTATGATGATTGTGATAATTTTTGCCTTTGCCTTAGCCATGACCTTCATGAATAAGGATGAGAATATCCTAATCAAAGTCCTATCCTACCTACCTTTCCTTTCAGTTTTCTTCATGCCTTTGAGGATGATAAAGGCAAGTGTTGGGCTTGGGGCTGGTCTTATCGCTATAATAATTATGATTGTTGCAATATTTGTAGTCTACAAACTTGCTAGTAGGGTTTATAAGAAAAATATATTAAATTACACTTCTTCATCTTTTATGAAAAAGTTATTTAGAAGAGCCTAGATGGGCTTTTCTTTTTTGTTTCATAAAATCGTTTTCTATGTTAAAATTATCTTATAAAGAAGGGGGCAATATATGAACGTATATGAAAAAGCTTTAGAAAAACATAAACAGTGGCAAGGAAAAGTCGCAACCTTAGTTAAGGCAAAAGTAGCAAATGCAGAAGATTTGACCTATGCCTATACGCCTGGAGTTGCAGAGCCTTGCAGGGAAATTGCCAAAGATAAGAAAAAAGCCTACACCTACACATCCAAGGCTAATACAATAGCCGTAGTAAGTGATGGATCAGCTGTTTTGGGTCTTGGCAATATTGGTCCAGAAGCTGGCTTACCTGTCATGGAAGGAAAGGCAGTTCTCTTTAAGGAATTTGGAGATGTAAACGCAGTGCCAATAGTTTTGGATACCCAAGATGCAGACGAGATAATAAAAACCGTAAAAAATATAGCTCCAGGCTTTGGGGGTATTAATCTTGAAGATATTTCTTCACCTAGATGCGTCTATATAGAAGAAAGTCTAAAGAAAATCCTAGATATTCCAGTATTTCATGATGACCAGCATGGAACTGCTATTGTAAGCCTTGCAGCTTTGATAAATGCCCTAAAGATAGTTGGAAAGAAAAAAGAAGATGTTAAAGTCCTAATCTCAGGAGCGGGAGCTGCTGGATATTCTATAGCTAAACTTTTAAGAGATTATGGGATTAGTCATATCATAGTTTGTGATTCTAAGGGGACTATAAATAAAGATCATCTAGAAAGTAGTAATGATGTAAAAAGAAGACTTGCAGAATTTACTAATGAAGAAAACTTAAAGGCAAGCCTAAAGGAGGCCATGCGAGGAAGAGATGTATTTATAGGTGTATCTGCTCCAAATATTATAGACGGAAATGACATTAAGAACATGAATGTTGACCCAATAGTATTTGCCATGGCAAATCCAGTTCCAGAAATAGACTATGATGAAGCTAAAAAGGCAGGAGTTAAGATTTTTGCAACAGGTAGGAGCGATTATCCTAACCAAATTAACAACGTCTTAGCCTTTCCAGGCATATTTAAGGGGGCTTTGAGTGCCCACGCAAGGGCTATAACTGATCAGATGAAGCTTGCAGCAGCAATAGGCCTTGCTGAAATGATTCCAGATGATAAATTGAATGAAGAATATATAATCCCGAAAGCCTTCGAAAAAGGAGTGGCAGATAAAGTTGCTGATGCTGTTAGGGCTTATGTAAAATAAAAGTATTTTATAAAATGAAAAAGTATCCTACAAAAGCTTAGCTTGGCTAAAAATTGTAGGATACTTGTCTATTAGCTTAAAAAATCCTTCTTATTCTTCCAGGAAGGGAAAATATTTGTGGTATTGTTCGTCCAAATTTTTATTTATTTCATCATTAAAGTCCTTGTAGGCTCTCATAAGCCTAAGGCCTTCTTCTGTAACTATGCTTTTTCCTCCATCGGTGCCACCTCTTTGAGTTTTTACTATTCCATAACCCAATTCCTTTTCGCATCTTTTGATAATCTTGAGGGCTTTAGAATAGGATAGGCCCATGGTGTTAGCAGCATCCTTGGTTGAACCTTTTTCATTAATAAGAAGGAGAAGCTCATTGATTCCAGGGCCGTAGAAGTTTGTTTTCTCACTTCTTATAACTAATTTTAATTTTGCTTTATAATTTCCCAAGACATTTCCTTTCTATGATTTACTTTCTTTTTATCATTATATCACGTCCCTGGCTAAGTCTTCAAACGAATTGAAAATCAAAGCCCTTCTAGTATTATAATATAGTCCACAAAATTGTTTAAATCTAGAATTTTGCAAGAAGGAGACCTATGAATAAAGATATAAAAATGATAGTGTTTGATCTGGATGGGACACTACTTAATGATAAAAAAGAAATACTTGACCAAACAGTCGAGGTCATAGAAAAACTTAAAAAGAAGGGAATAAGGATTGTTTTAAATTCTGGCAGGACCTTTAATGGTATGTGGAAGATGCGCCAAAAGCTTAATCTTATGAGTTTTGACGATTACTCTATATGTGGGACTGGAGCCTTTGTTAGAAGAAATGCTGATGGCAAGGCCCTAATAGAAAACCCCCTAGCCAAGGCTGATTATGAGTTTTTAGAAGAGATGATAAGAGGATATGATCTCCAACTTAGTATTCACACTATGAATATCCTCTACCTCAATGATGAAGTTCCTAATGAAGCCTTTATAGTTGATCAAAAGCAAGTGTCTATGCCTTGGTTTAAGTTTGAAAAATTTGAGGATATAGAGGATAGCATATCAAGGATAGCCCTAAATGGGGATAAGGAAGTTCTTGATGATTTTTATGAAAAAAACAAGGCCAAACTCCAAAAAGATTATAAGATTATGAGAAATGAAATCCATCTTTTGGAGATATTAAATAAAAATGCTGGCAAATCTGAAAGCCTAAAGAAGCTTTGCCAAATCTTAAAGCTTGATAGGGAAAATATCATGTATTTTGGAGATGGTATGAATGATATCAAGAGTTTGGAATTCGCTGGATGTGGTGTGGCTATGGGATCAGGAAGACAAGAAGCTAAAAAAGCAGCTGATTATATAATCGGCTCTAATGAACAAGCATCCATAGCTAATTTCTTAAAGGAATATTTTAACCTAGATGTCTAGATTTGTAACCCTATCATCAGGATCATCTGGCAATGTCAGCTTTCTTGAATACAAGGGCTGTCGTATCTTGATTGATGCTGGATTTTCTGGAAAGAAAATAGAAAATCTCCTAGGCCAAATAGGAGAAAACCCAAAAGACCTCGATGGAATCTTCATAACTCATGAACATAATGACCACATCCAGGGGGCTGGAGTCCTATCGAGAAGATTTGATATACCAATATACGCCAACCAAGGAACTTGGAAGGGTTTGACACAAAAAATAAAGAAGCTAAAGGAAGAAAATATTAAAGTCTTTAAGACAAATGAATTTATAAACTTTAAGTCCATGGATATCCTCCCTGTAGCTATCCACCACGATGCTATGGAGCCAGTCGCCTATGTTATATATATTGGCAACAAGAAGCTTACTATTCTTTCTGATACAGGAATAGTTGATGAAAAAATCGCTTACGAGATAAAGGGATCGGATATCTACTATATGGAAGCTAATCACGATCTGGAAGCCCTAAAGATGGGACCATATCCCCACAATTTAAAGCTCAGGGTTATGGGGAATATGGGACACTTATCAAATGATCAAGCCGCAGAGGCCCTTGCTGATGCTCTTGTTGGAAAAAATGAGACGGTTTTTTTATCTCACCTTTCAGAAACCAACAATACCCCTGAGCTTTCAAGACTTACAGTTGACAATTACCTAAGAAGTCTTGGTTATGATACAAAAAAAGATATTGATTTGGAGGTTTGCAATAGATACGAGCCTTCAAAAATAGTGGAGTTATAATGGAATTATTAGAAATAGAAAAATCACTTATAAAAAAATATAGAAAAGAAATCTGGTCGCCCTTTATCAAAGCCATAAAGGAATTTTCATTGATAAATGAAGGAGATAAGGTAGCTGTCGCCATATCCGGTGGGAAGGATTCGCTAATCCTTTCCAAGCTCATTGAGGAGCTTCACAAACACTCAAAGGTCAAATTTGATGTGGCATATATTTCCATGGATCCTGGTTATGATAAGGAAAATAGAGAGCTTTTAGAAGAAAACATCAAATACCTAAATATAGATGCTACAATCTATGATTCAGAAGTTTTTGAAGTAGCAGAAACTATAACCAAGGGGGCCTATCCCTGCTATATGTGTGCGAGGATGCGTAGGGGATTTCTTTATAACAAGGCCAAGGAGCTAGGATGCAACAAACTAGCCCTAGGCCATCACATGAACGATGCTATCGAAACAACTATGATGAATGTCCTCTATGCAGGAAACTTTAAAACTATGAAGCCCAAACTAAGAGCCCAAAACTTCGAAGGAATGGAACTTATTAGACCCCTCTACTATCTTCATGAAGATGATATTAAAAGGTGGAGGGACTATGTAGGTCTAAAAGCCCTAAATTGTGCCTGCACCGTAACAAAGTCTAGTGAGTCCTATACTAGAAAGAAGATTAAAGAGCTAATAGCAGATTTGAAGAAAGATAATCCGGAAGTAGAAAAGTCCATCCTAAGGTCAGCAGAAAATGTTAACTGCGATATGGTTCTGGGCTATCAAATAAAAGGCGAGAAACACTCGTTCTTGGAGGAATTTGAATGATAGTAGATTTTTTTAAGGTCCTAATCCTCTCCCTAGTGGAAGGTGTGACAGAATTTTTGCCAGTGTCATCTACTGGCCATTTGATTTTGGTAAATCAATTTGTAAAAATGGAAGGGGAAACTTTTTCCAATGCCTTTAATGTAATTATCCAATTGGGAGCGATTCTTTCCGTAGTGGTAATTTATTTTAAAAGGCTTAACCCTTGGGATAGGGAAAAAACTTCCAAGTATTTTCCTAAAAATTACGACAAGCTAAATGGTCAATCCAGGGCCTATTACAGGTTAACTCACCCAGATAGAAAGACAATAGAGCTTTGGAAGAGGGTAATAGTTGGAGTTCTTCCTGCCATGGTCTTGGGCCTACTCTTTGATGATTTCATAGACGAGCACTTATTTAAACCAATGGTAGTAGCAGCTATGCTTCTTGTTTGGGGTCTTGTTATAATCTTTGTCGAGAAGAAAAACAAGAGGGAAAATAGGGTTAAGCATGATAACATAGCCATGGTTTCCTACAAGACTATCCTTGCCATAGGATTTTTTCAAACCCTTGCTATGATACCAGGAACTAGCAGGTCAGCTGCAACTATTATGGGGGCTATGATTTTGGGCCTATCAAGGTCAGCTGCGGCAGAATTCTCTTTCTTCCTAGCTATTCCTACCATGCTTGGAGCAACTCTCCTAAAGGTTGTAAAGAACTTCTCTGGCTTTACAGGCTATCAATGGGTCTTGATTCTTGTGGGAATGCTTTTAAGTTTCCTAGTAGCCTATTTTGTAATCAAGAAATTTATGGCCTACATTAGAAACAATGACTTCATCCCTTTTGGTATTTACAGGATTATTCTTTCAGTCCTAGTCCTTGTTTACTTTTTGATTTTTTGAGATGAAAAATAGATGCGAATGGGCAAAAAGCCCAATCCTTATAGCCTATCACGATGAGGAATATGGCAAGCTAAGCCATGATGATAGATATATCTTCGAAATCCTAGTCTTGGAATTTATGCAAGCTGGTCTAAGCTTTGA
Organism: Anaerococcus tetradius; assembly: GCF_947087635.1. Taxonomy (NCBI): domain Bacteria; kingdom Bacillati; phylum Bacillota; class Tissierellia; order Tissierellales; family Peptoniphilaceae; genus Anaerococcus; species Anaerococcus tetradius. The sequence continues at coordinate 12,364 of NZ_CAMUDP010000017.1, read as the reverse complement.
AATAGTCCTAAAGAAAAGAGAGGCTATGAGAGAGGCCTTCGATGGTTTTTCTTATGAAATAATTAAAAACTATGACGAAAACAAAATCGAAGAGCTGATGAAAAATGAAAAAATTATTAGAAATAGGAAAAAATTAGAAGCTTTGGTAAAAAATGCCAGAGCTTTTATAAAAATAAGGGAAGAATTTGGATCCTTTGACAAATATCTAGAAAGCTTTATTGGGGAAGTTATTGACTATAAGAGAAAAGAGGGAGAAGTCATATCCCAAAGTCCCCTATCAGAAAAAATAGCCAAGGACATGAAAAAAAGATCCTTCTCTTTCCTAGGGCCAATCACAATCCACTCCTTTCTTGAGGCTATAGGAAGGATAAATTGTCATTGCCTAACTTGTTTCAAGCACTAAGATAAGTAGCTTTATAAAAATTAATAAAGCTAAAGAAAATAAGAATTATTAGAGGTGAAATATGCAAAAACACTGGTGGCATAAGGCGACTATCTATCAAATCTATCCTAAATCCTTCATGGATTCAAATAATGATGGAATCGGAGATATAAGAGGTATTATAGGAAAGCTTTCCTATCTAGAAAAGCTCGGCATCAACGCTCTTTGGCTTTCTCCAGTCTATCAAAGTCCCATGGATGATAATGGCTATGATATTTCTGATTATAGGGCTATAGCAGATATTTTTGGCAATATGGACGATATGGATAAATTAATAGCAGAGGCGAAAAAGAGGGACATCAGGATTATAATGGACTTGGTAGTAAATCATACTTCTGATGAGCATGCATGGTTTATTGAAGCGAAAGAAAATCGAAAAAGTCCTAAACGTGATTTCTATATTTGGAGAGATGAGCCAAATTCTCTAAAGTCTAGCTTCTCCGGCTCTGCCTGGGAGTATGACGAAAAATCTGGAGAGTATTATCTACACCTATTTAGCAAAAAACAACCCGACCTTAATTGGGAAAATGAAGCCTTGCGTCATGAAATCTACGATATGATGAATTTCTGGATTGATAAGGGGATAGGAGGCTTTCGTATGGATGTAATAGACCTCCTAGGAAAAGTTCCTGATAAAGAAATCCGTGAAAATGGCCCTATGCTTCATTCCTACCTAAAGGAGATGAATGAAAATACCTTTGGAAACTATGACCTTTTAACAGTTGGAGAAACTTGGGGAGCAAGTCCTGAAATAGCCAAACTTTATTCGGACCCAAAAAACAAAGAACTATCCATGGTTTTTCAATTCGAACATATAGGCCTTCAACATAAGTTAAATTTGCCTAAGTGGTATTATGAAAAAGACCTCGATGTTTCTAAATTAAAGGAAATTTTTAATAAATGGCAAAAGGAATTAGAGCTTGGTAAGGGTTGGAATTCTCTCTTCTGGGAGAATCACGACCTACCAAGAGTCCTTTCTCTTTGGGGTAATGTCGATGAATTTAGGGAAAAATCTGCCAAGGCCTTGGCAATCCTCCTCCACCTAATGAGGGGAACTCCTTACATCTATCAGGGTGAAGAAATCGGAATGACCAACTTTCCTTTTAAGGACTTATCAGAATTTGCTGATATTGAATCGATAAATTATGCCAAAGAATGTCTAGAAAATGGTGAGGACGAAGAGGATATTTTGGATAGGATTTCTGTCGTAAGTCGTGATAATGCAAGGACTCCTATGCAATGGGACGCTAGCAAAAACGCAGGATTTTCCAAGGCGGATAAGACTTGGCTAAGAGTAAATCCAAATTACAAGACGATAAATGTAGAAGAAGCTCTAGAAGATTTAGATTCTATCTTCTACACCTATCAAAAGCTAGTAGCTTTAAGAAAAAGTGAGGACTGGCTAGTAGATGGTGATTTCGAACTTGTCGATACAGAAGAAAAAGTCTTTGCCTATTATAGGAAAACGCAGGATGAGAAATATCTAATAGTTGTAAATCTCTCAGATAAAGAAGAAAAATTCGATAAGCTAGGAGATTATAAAGAAATAATCATCTCTAATACAGATGTGGATGAAGTTAAAAAAAGTGGGCTTCTTAGTCCTTGGGATGGTTTTTGTGTAAAAATTAAATAAAAAAAAGCTGGCCCCAGAATTTCTCTAAGGCCAGTTTTTTTAGGCAAAATAGTTTATAAAGAAAGTAATAACGATAGGGTTCATCAGATTTACAGCTATGGCAAGAACTATAGGAAAGACGAACATGGCAAGCTCTGCTGGGCCTCTTTCTTCTATGATAGCCTCCATATTTGCCATGGCATTTGGAGTTTGACCCAAACCAACCCCACAATGACCTGCTGCCATTACTGCTGAGTCATAGTCTTTGCCACAAAGCCTGTAAGTAACAAGGCTAGTGTAGATTGCTATAAAGATAGCTTGGGCTATGAGGATTACAAACATAGGACCTGCAAGACTTATTATAGCAGATATGTTTAGGTTGATTAGGGCGAGGGATAGGAAGAGATTTAAGGAAATATTTCCTACTAGATTTACATTTTCTATATCAAGGTCCCTTTTCATAAAATCATAAACATTTCTTATGACTAGCCCTCCAAATTGGCAACCCACATAGTAGGGAAAGCTTAAAGAGCTTTTAGCGAGTATTAGATTTATAAAAGTTCCCAAAAAACAAGAAAAAGCAACAAGAACTATAGCCTTCATCAAGGAAGCTTGGCTGATTTGGTGTTTGGCCTTTTCTAGGCTGAAATTTTCTACTAGGCCAGAGCTTTTTAGCTTGTTTTTGATGATAAGCCTTTTGGCAACTGGACCTCCTACTAAAGAGCCTACCAAAAGACCGAAAGTTGCAGCAGCAACTCCGATGGAGGTATTATTAACAGCCCCCATTGTTTCCATTATCTTGCCAAAGGATATGGCAGAGCCGATACCCCCTGTCATAGAGGTTGATCCCATGGCTATACCATGGAGGGGATTGATTCCTAAGAGAAGGGAAATTCCTACTCCTATAATATTTTGCAGGGGAAGGAGGATTATTATGGAAATGGCAAGTTTTACGCCAATAAGTCCTGCCTTTCTGAGGCTCTTAAAGGAAGCACAAAGTCCGATAGATGCAAAAAACACATTCATAAAGAAGTCTTGGAGGATTTTATCAAACTTAAAATCCACAGCTAGGGATGATTTAAGGGCAAAAATTCCAAGGCTTATTATAAGGCCCCCTATTACAGGAGAGGGGATAAAAAATTTCTTGAAAAAATCAAATTTATTTTTAATAAAGACTCCCAGGACATAGGCAAGCATGGCAAGACCGAGAGTCTGTAAGATATCTACTTGTATAGTCATTATTTTTCCTTTCTTTTTTATTAGATAAGTATATCCCTAGGAAAAAATTTTACAAGAGCATAGGTTAAAGAAGAAGCAATCTTTATTTGCTTCCAGTATAATGAATGTTATATAATATGCTAAGGAGAGTGTTTATGAAAATAATTTTTTGGGTATCAGTCTTTGCCATTATTTATCCTATGATAGGCTACCCCCTTACACTTTTATTATTAGATAAGATTATTAAAAGAAAAAACAAACAAGACTATGCTTACAGGCCCATGGTTTCTGTAATAATTTCAGCCTACAATGAAGAAAAAGTAATTGTAAATAAACTTACAAATATTATGAAGACTGATTATCCGAATCTAGAAGTCATAATAGCAAATGACGCTTCGACTGATAAGACAGTTGAGCTTTGCGAAGACTTTATTAAAAAGCATCCTGACTTTCCTATAAGGGTAAATACAGTCAAAAATCATTTGGGTAAGACTAATGCTCAAGATGAGGCGGTTGAAACTGCTTGGGGAGAAATCCTAGTATTTTCCGATGCCAACTCTATCTTCAAAGAAGATGCTATAAAGGAACTTGTATCTTATTTTACAGCGGATGATATAGAATATGTATGCGGATCTTTGCTTTATAAGAAAGACGACCAAGCCTCTGTTGTAGCTGAAAATACCTACTGGAATATGGAACTTACTATGAGAAAGATAGAGTCTAATATCAAGACCATAGCAGCTGGTAATGGAGCAATCTATGCTTGTAGGAAGAAAGATTATAGAAATTACAATCTAGTTAGCTCCCACGACTACGAGATGCCCCTCTATGCTGGCCTTAACAAGAAAAGGGCCCTCTATAATGAAAAGGCCATAGCCTTCGAAAAGGCGGGTGCTACAACTAGTGATGAGTTTAAGAGGAAGGTAAGGATGCAAAGAAGGATTCTTACTAATATTTTCACCAACCTAAGAAGATTAAATATCTTTAAATATGGATGGTTTTCCTTCTTCCACTTTAATCACAAGACTTTGAGATTCTTGCAGGCTTTTTTTCATATAGTATTATTTATAAGTAATATATTTCTTATAAAACATGGACTAATTTACAAGCTCTTATTCCTAGGACAAGTTGCCTTCATAATCTTTGCAATTCTTGGTCAACTTACAAAGGCTAAAAATAAGCTCCTATATTTTCCAAGATATTATTCTATGATGATGCTAGCCCAAATTCTAGGAGCAAAAAATGAGTTTACAGGTAAGAGCAAGGCCACTTGGGAAAAGGCAGAAAGTACGAGGTGATTATGAAAATAGAAGTATTAATATCGGCTATGAATGTCAAAGACATTAACTTCTACGAGAAATTCAATCTCACAACTGATGCCCTAATTATTAACCAATGTGATCACAATGGCTATGAAGAGCTTGATAAGGGAAAGTTTAAGATAAGGATGATATCGACAGACACTAAGGGGCTTGGAAGAAGTAGAAATCTCGCTATCCTAAACTCTAGGGCTGATATAGTAGTCTTTTGCGATGATGATGAAGTCTTTTTAGAAGATTATGAAAAGAAAATTAAGGAAGCCTTTATCGAGCATCCTGATGTCGACTTTTTCGTCTTTAGAACCATAATTTATCAAAATGGCGAAGAGATAATCAAGGTAAGGGAAGAAAAAGACCTAAAGATATACAATGCCCTAAGATATGGTTCGGTGCATTTTGCTTTTAAGAGAGAAAAAATCGCCGAAAAAAATATCTACCTATCGACCTACTTCGGTGCTGGAACTGGTAATGGTTCTGGGGAGGATTCGATTTTTATTGCTGATTGCATAAGAAAAGGCCTTAGGCTTAGGACTTCGATGAAGACGATAGCAAAAATTTATAATGATGATTCTACTTGGTTTAAGGGTTTTGATGAGAAGTTTTTCTATGATAAGGGAAAACTAGCCAAGGCTCTATTTCCAAAGATGTATAGGTTTTATATAGAATATTTTATTAGAAGATATCCAGAAAAATTAGTAAATGTTGATATAAGAAGAGCAAGACAGATAATGTTAGAAGGTGCAAAGGATTTTGGAGGTTAAAATGAAAGAAAAAAGATCGCTCTTTAGTGCAATTCCTGCAGGCCTAATCTGGGGAATACTTGCAGCAGTTGTTTTTTACTTTGCCTTGTCCTATTCAGGATTTAATGAATATAAGGCGAAGAGTAAGATTATTACTACAGATTTGGAAAGTGTTAATGAAAATGCAAGCGATGCAAAAACTTATGCAGCAACCATTAACTCAAATAAGATTAAAAAGACTGTCCTAGATAATTTGGGCATAGATATGTCCCTAGGCATGCTCGATACCAAGCTTAAAATCGAGCCAATCGAAGGTTCTTCAGTAGTAGATATTGTTGTTACTGATACAAATAAGCAAAGGGCAGAAGATATAGCTGATGAATATGCAGACCTTGCTGTAAGAGTAATTGGAAACATCTACGGAACAAAGGCTCAAGTTATGGAATATTCTTATCAATCAGCAGGTAAGGTTAATAATGGTATAACTTATTCAGCAATTATAGGCTTGGCTGTTTTCATCCTAGCTACTCTTATAGGAATGATTAGGGTAAATTCTTTTAATAACAAAGTCCTCCTTGCTAGGGCTAAGAATACTATCCTAGATGAAGAAGATCAAGAGCCTTACGAAGCAAGCGATGAAGACTATGAGGGAATTGTTTCTGATGGCAAAAGAGAAGTTAAGAATGGTAGGATGAGCTTTAGAAAAGAAGCTAAAGAAGATTACTCATATCAAGACAATGACGAGTCTAATGATAATGATTATGATAATGATAATGATGATGACTTCGATTATTTAGATACGAAAAGCCAAGAACTTCCTGATTTTGACAAGGAAAATCCAGCTGAAACCATAGTAATTGATAAAAACGAAATACTCTATGGAATTAATAGACAAAATAGGGTCGAGGAAGATATAGTTATCAAAGATTATCCAATCTTAGGCAAGCTTCCACCATATAGCAAAGGAGAATTAGATGTTTAGAAAAAAAGATGAAGAGAAAAAAGAGATCGCTCTTCAAGCCTTCTATAATCTTGAAGATGGTTTGCTAAGTGCTCTTAGCAATGATGATAAAGTAATAGCCTTTACATCAACATCAAAGCACACAGACCAAGACTTAAATGTCTATGTTATGGCCAAGCACCTAGCTGAGGAAGGTGATAGAATCCTCCTAATAGATGCTAATCTAAGGGAAGCAGGCCTTGAAGAAATAACTAATGATAAAAAAGAAAGAGGCTTTATTGATGGAATCCTCGGTGATTACCAAATAGATGATCTGATAAATTATGATGGAAAACACGATAATATTTATATAATGTATTCAGGTAAGGTTTCAGATTATGCCGATGAGTTCCTAGAACCAGCAGACATTAAAAATTTCTTTGAAAGCCTAAGGGCTTCTTATGATTATATATTTGTAAACACAACAGCAAATACAGATATAGCAGAAGCTAATATGTTTGCTTCCCTTGCAGATAGAGTAGTTATTTTTACAACCTATGCTAACAAGGATAACGACATCTACCAAGAATCAATTGAACAACTCGAAAGAGTTAATGCAGATATCCTGGGCCTAGTTATTACAAACTATGTTTATAGCGAAGCCGAAGTAAAGGAATTGTTTGGAGAAAATTAATGAAAAAGATTAAAGTATTGATGCTTCTTTGTCTAAGCCTTATCTTGGCTTCATGCTCAAATGACACTTATGTATCAAAGCGTCATCCAGAAGAAAATAACAAGACTGAACTAACAGAAAAATCTAAAGAAGACAAAGAAAACAAGGATGGCAAAGAAGCTTTAGAAAATTCTAAAGATGAAAAAGATAAAGATAGCGAAGAAACAAAAGAAACAAAAGAAGCTAAAAACGAAAAAGACAAGGGCGATGAAGACTCTGATGTTATGGCTGGAGTAAATTACCAAGTTGAAGATGTGGTAAATATGAGATCCGAACCAAGCACAGACTCTGAAATAGTAGGAGAAGCCCATCCAGGGGATGAAATTTTAGTTCTCCTAGAAAAAGACGGCTGGTCAAGAGTCTCAATTAATGGCCAAGCAGGCTACATCAAAAGCGATTTATTAAAACCAGTAAAATAATGATAAGGCTCTTGTGGGATAACCCTGCAAGAGCTTATTTTTCCATAAATTTCAATAAATTTGCTAATAATATGGCCATATGTGATATAATTATATAGAGGTATTATGATAAATTTATTTTTTGATTACTTACTATGGCCCTTGCTTATGGTTATAGCCGCCATAAGTTTTCTAAATTCTATCATGGAAAATAGGAAGAGCAGGATTGTTATTTCTATAATAATTTTGATTATGGCTGTGGTAATAATGATGGTTGTTTATAAGAAGTTTGACGAGGGAATATTCATCCAGCTATATTTATTCCTTTTTTTACTATCCATAGCTTTGGTTATCCTCGCTTTGAAAAAACAGGAAGACTCGTTCACCCTAATTGGTATAGGGCTAATGGTAGTTATGCTTGTTATTTTGCTAAGCTTTCCACTAGAATAATCGGACTTTTTGTAAAAATTGTAAGGATAGAAGCTTCTGCTAATAATAAATAAAATAGCTTTATCAGGGATAGATTGTCTATTGCTGATTTTTATTTACAAATAAGGGCAAAAAAAGATGATATTTAGAAACTGTTTTTCCAAATATCATCTTTTAATTTTATTTGCTTGAAGCATCTACAATAAGTTGTAGGTAGCTTGCGGTATCCTTTAATGTTGCTCCAGTAATTGAATCAATTGTGCCATCTTCCTTCTTTGAAGCTATGGCAGCCTTGATTTCGTCAACAGTCTTGCCGGAAACAAATTTTTCGATGGCTTCGAAGTTATCCTTGATAGAGACTTTAGATTTGGCTTTTTCTGCCATTAGCTTTGAGTACTTATCGCTATTTTCAAGTTTTGATCCCAATACATTCTTGCTATCAGCATAGCCCTTAGCAAATTCATCATCGGCATTGCTTAGGCCAAGTCCATCTTCCAAGTATTGGTATTCATCAAAGCTTGCCGCAACTATCCTATCGCCTTCCATAGCTACTAGGCAATCAGCAAAAGAATTATCCCCGTGGCCTTTTCCTATTATAGTCTTGAAAGTTAAGTTTTCAGGATCTTCGGCATGACCTACTGATATAAATTTATTATCCTTTGCACTATCTACTATGGCTTTGATTAGGTAAGGTGTGGATTCAAAGTCAGTTTTTCCAACAGCTTCCATTATTTGCTTATCTGTCTTATCTTTTAAGAAAGCTTCAACTTCTCCTATGCTTTTTCCCTTTACGAAATTTGCTATTGCTTCATAATTTTCGCCTAGGCTAGTTTTGGCTCCGGATTTTTTCATCTCGGCTGAGTAAAGCTTCTCATTTTCCATTTTAGATACGAGTTTTTTATCCTTGACAGCCCCTTTGCCAAAGTCCTTATCAGAATTTACAACTGCCTTTAGGTCGCTTGTGCTGTTTTCATATTGGTATTGATCAATTGATAGGCCAACAATTTTATCTTGGCTTGTGGCAACAACTATTCGTGTGAAGGACTTTGCTCCCTTATTTCTTGGGTAGGACCTATGAAGAATAACATTTCCTTCCGCTTGGTCAGGATTTTGTGGTTTTACTTCTTCTACCTTATCTTCTTTTTTATCTATAGCCTTATCTTCTACTGCTATTTCTTCTTTTTTATTATTAGCTTTGTCGGAAGTCTTCCCGCAGGAACTTAGGACAAAAGCACTTACAAGAAGTAGGCTTATTATATTGAATTTTTTCATTTTCCCTCCTAAATTTCTTATAAAAAACTTTCGCCCAACATTATATGCGTTCCATAATATATTTCAAGCCTATTTAATTATTAACTTTCCTTTTTTTAAGCTTTTTGATATAATATATATAAAATTAAAGATATTGGCAGGGCTAATTGATTATAGGTAGTTTTTTCAAAGAGAAACTGCCTTTTTTTTAGGAATAATTAAGGAGAAAGCATGAGAAATATCAATGTAAACAACGAGATTAACAAGTTAAAAACAGTTCTTCTTCACAGACCAGGCGAGGAACTACTAAACCTAACCCCAAATGCCTTGGATGAACTCTTATTTGATGACATACCAGACCTAGATAAGGCCAAGGAAGAGCATGATAATTTTGCTCAAATATTTAGAAATGAAGGAGTAGAAGTTCTTTACCTAGAAGACTTGATGGCTGAAACCATAGCAGATAATAAAGAACTTAGAGATAAATTTATGAATCAATATCTGGCTGAGGCTGGAATAAGTGATGATCTTATTTATCAAGAAGCAAAAAAACTTCTAGAATCAATAAAAGATAGCAAGGAATTTATCCTAAAGACCATGAGCGGGATAACCCTACATGAGCTAGGTATAAAAAACGAACATGTCCTCTTTAATTACAAATACACCGCCATCAATCCCATGCCCAACCTTTATTTCACTAGAGATCCCTTCTCATCAATAGCAAATGGAGTTTGTATAAATACCATGTATTCTGTAACTAGGTCAAGGGAAACAATCTATGCAGATTATATTTTTAACCATCACAAAGACTACAAGGATACAAAGAATTTCTATGGCAGGGGCAAGAAATATCACATAGAAGGTGGGGATATCTTAAATATCAACGAAAATCTTTTGATGATAGGAATAAGTCAGAGAACAGAGCTTGAAGCAATTAGGGACTTGGCAAAGAATATCTTATTCGATGATGAAAATAAGATAGAAGAAATTATAGCTATAAATATCCCAAACGAAAGAGCCTACATGCACCTTGATACTGTATTTACCCAAATAGATTATGACACCTTTACCTATCATCCGGGAATAATTTCTAGCTTCCATGCTGTTAAATTTACAAGCAAAGACCATAGGCTTGAAGAAGAGTTTATAGAAAAATCTCTTGATGAGCTATTGAGAGATTCGTTAAAACTTGATAAGATAAGACTTCTACCATGTGGGGGAGGAGATCCTATAGCAGCCCTTAGGGAGCAGTGGACAGACGGATCCAATACCCTAGCTATAGGACCAGGCAAGGTAATAGTCTATAAGAGAAATACAGTAACCAATCAAATGCTAGAAGAAAATGATATTGAAGTAATAAAACTTGACTCATCAACCCTAACTGTCGGCAGGGGTGGTCCTAGATGTATGTCCATGCCTTTAGTAAGAAAGGACTAAGATATATATTAAAATAAGGGACTATAAATTAACAAAATCTAATTTGAAAGTTAATAATATTAAAAGTATAATTTAAATATAATAAGTAGCTAGGTGTAAACCACCATAGAAATAAGAAAAGAGGCTATCATGTTTGATTACAAAAATAACAAGAAAAAAATAGAAGAAAACACCCTAGGTAAAATCCTATTTACAGCAGGAGCTGGTCTAGTAGGAGCTTACCTATATCTTAAAAACAATAACAAATTAGATGAAGTTAAGGATAAGATAGACGATATAAAAGATGAAATTATCGACTCACTAAAAGGTGAGGACCTTTTATAAGTCTTTACCCTTAAAATTTCAATCGAATTATTCAAAAGTAAATAATCATTAAAAAAAGTCCCAAGGGGCTTTTTTTGTTTGACAAGTCCTCTTTAATTTGCTACAATAGCATGAGAAAAATTAGGGAGGTATTATGAAAAATTCTAAAAAAATTTACCATGTTGATGAAAAAGTTCCATTGAAATTACTTTTGCCTTTGTCAATCCAACACACTTTCGCAATGTTCGGAGCGAGTGTTTTGGTTCCTATTTTATTTGGTATTAATCCGGGAATTGTATTATTGATGAATGGTATAGGAACATTGTTATTTATTTTAATTACTAAGAAAAAAGCACCTGCTTATTTGGGTTCTTCATTTGCATTTCTAGCTCCAGGTACAGCTATTATCGCAAGCGAAGGTTTCCAATATGCGCAAGGTGCTTTTATTGTGGTCGGACTTCTGGGTTGCTTTCTTGCTTATATAATTTATAAGTTTGGGATAGGATGGATTGATGTCGTTCTTCCTCCAGCAGCCATGGGTGCAGTAGTAGCCTTGATTGGTTTTGAGCTTGCAGGTAATACTGTAACAGGAGGATCTATCGGTGCTAACCTTATGACTGACAATGCTAGCAAAAAAGATTTCTTTATCTTCTTTGTAACCTTGTTTACAGCCATAATCGGATCAGTTGCCTTTAAGGGCTTCTTCTCAACTATTCCAATTCTTATTTCAATAGTTGTAGGCTATATAGTTTCAATTCTCTTCGGTATGGTAGACTTTACCCCAGTTAGGGAAGCTAGTCTTTTCACTATGCCAGCCTTCTCCATGCCAAAGTTTTCAGCAAGCGCAATAATAGCTATGCTTCCGGTTATTCTTGTAATAACAAGTGAGCACATATCCCACCAAGTTGTAACAAGCAATATCATAGACAGAGATCTACTAAAAGATCCAGGCCTTCACAGGTCAATCTTTGCAGATAACTTCTCATCAGCCTTATCAGGTCTTGTCGGAGGAGTGCCAACAACAACTTACGGAGAAAATATAGGAGTTATGGCAATCACTGGAGTATATTCTGTTCAAGTTATAGGAGGAGCTGCAGTAATCTCTATCCTTATGGCCTTCATTGGACCTCTAGCAGCCATAATCCAAACTATACCTGGAGATGTAATAGGAGGAGTAACCTTCCTTCTTTACGGAATGATTGGTACAAGCGGTATTAGACTCTTAGTTGATCAAAAGGTAGACTACTCAAAGTCCATGAACCTAGTTCTTACATCAGTAATCTTTATAGCTGGTCTATCAGGTCTTTCCGTTAAATTTGGCTCAATCCACCTACAAGGAATGGTTCTAGCATCAGTTGTAGCTGTCCTTCTATCAGCCTTCATGACTATAATAAGAAAGCTCGGCTTGATTAATCAATAAAAAACTACCTAGTAGGGAGTAAAAGCAAAAGGGTAGATGAAAAAATATCTTCATCTACTTTTTTTATTGATAATTTATCATAACAAGTGCAACACAAAATAAACTCATAGCTAATCAGCTGT
>NZ_CAMUDP010000016.1:0-43498 GCF_947087635.1 Anaerococcus tetradius | reverse complement strand
AGGATTTCACTTTCCTCGCCTTTTTTCTGTGTCAGGACTTTTGCAACAGCCCCTTAATTTTTTGATTCTTCTACTTTTACTTTTTTACCAGAAATTTTCTTATTATTTAAGGCCCTTATACATTCATAAACTACGCTTTTGTCTACATCTATAAAGCTATAGGATTTTTGGATTCTGATTTGGCCGATTTTATTGTTAGGGACTTTGGCAAGTCTGTTTAGGGCCTTAATTATCTTATTTTTGTCAAAGTTATCAATCTTTCCTCTATTTAGAAATAGGGTTGCCATTTTTTCATCTGATTTGTTCTTTGCTTTTTTATTATTCTTATTATCAGCTTTTGCTTTTTCCTTTTTTGTATCAACTCCAGCAATTTTTTCATGATGATTTGAATTTGAATCAGAAAACTTTTCACTCAAAAGCACTTGGGCTATCAAGAAAGGGTCGTAGCCTTTTTCCATAAGTCTAATTAGGATAGCCTTCTCTCTGTCAAGTTTTGGACTTGCTTCTAATTTCTCGCTTAAATTTTCTATCAGATTGTTTTCACTTCTCCTATCCATTTGAATGAGGCTTGGGATAGGAATTTCCTTGATATCTGCCTTAGTATATTTTTCTATGGCCCTTAGTCTATCCCTATCACGACCTGCTATTAGGGAATAGCTTACGCCACTTTTTCCAGCCCTGGCAGTCCTTCCTATCCTATGGACATAGTATTCATCCAATTGGGGAAGGTCATAGTTAATAACAAGATCTACATCATCTATATCTAGGCCACGAGCAGCTACATCCGTTGCTATTAGGATTTGGATGGTTTTATTCCTAAACTTCTTCATTACTTGGTCTCTCGCACCTTGCTTTAGGTCACCATGAAGACCATCTACAAGATAGGATTTTTTAGTTAGTTCTTCGACTAATTTATCGACTTTTCTTTTGGTGTTGCAAAAAACTATGGCAAGTTTAGGATTGTTTATTTCAAGTAGGCGAGTAAGGGTTTCTTCCTTCATTGCTTCTTTAAGCTTAATATAATACTGATCGATTTTTTCAACAGTAACTTCATCGGACTTAATTACAATTTTTTGGGGATTATTTTGATAAAGGCTAGAAAACTCAGCAATTTCCTTGCCCATAGTTGCAGAAAAAAAGCAGGTTTGCCTTTGTGGGTTTGTAGCATCTAGGATAACTTTCATATCATCCCTAAAGCCCATATCGAACATCTCATCAGCCTCATCAAGAACGACATTCTTTAGCATATCTAACTTTAGAACTCTTCTTTTCATAAGATCAATCACCCTACCTGGTGTACCTACAACAATTTCTACACCTTTTTTTAAGGCCTTTATTTGCTTTACAATTTGAGTGCCACCATAGAGGGCTAGGACCTTGATATCTTTTTTATATTTAGTAAGTTTCTCAACTTCTCTTGCAACTTGCATACAAAGCTCCCTAGTAGGGCAGAGGATTAGGGATTGAGTAATGTCGTTTGCTTCTACATTTTCGACTAGAGGAATTGCGAAAGCAGCAGTTTTTCCAGTTCCTGTTTGGGCTTGACCTATTACATCTCTTCCGTCGAGGAGGTATTGAATAGTTTCTTCTTGGATGGGGGAGGGATTTGTATAACCCATATCATCTATTGCTTGTAGGATGTCTTCTCCTATATTAAATTCATTAAATTTCATTATTTTTCCTTTTCTTATAACATTAAAAAAGGCAGCCGTCACAGGACAACTGCCAAATACTTTGTTAATATACTTCTTTAACTAAAATAATCAATCTAATTTGTTAAACTTATAAGAAGAAATCATATCCTCAATATCTTTTAGGCTAGTATTTTCATCAATAGCTATGGATATTTCCAAGCTAGACTCAACTAGGGGACTACCAGCTATTATGATATTTTTCTGTAAGTCTTCATCAAGCATAGAATAAGCTGTTTCTACATTCATCATAGATGAGCCCATATCAAAGAAGATTACAAGACCATCTTTTGCGAGTCTATTCATCTTCTCAAAAATCTCTTCAAAGTTTGAGCCAAGTTCACCATCTTCTGTTCCAGCACTATATTCTATACATATGTCAGATCTCATTTGCTTAATAATATCAGTAAGACCCTTGGCTAGGTCCTTACTATGACTTGTTATTAATACATTAATCATTAATTCCACCAAAAGCTTTCTTTATCATTAAATATGAACTACATGAACCTGGATCTATGTGGCCGATTGATCTCTCACCGACATAAGAAGCTCTACCCTTTAGGGCTTTGATATCTTTTGTATAGAGCATTCTTTCTTCTGCAAGTTTAATTACATCTTCTAATTTAGCCCCATCATTTAGGCTAGCACTAACTGGTTCTAAAACATCGACCATGGTCTTATCATTTACTTCTGCCTTGCCTCTTTTCTTTACAGCTTCAAGTCCCTTTTCAAAAGCGAGATTTAGGCTTTCTCTGTCCAAGTCAACCTTGCCAGCAAGGCTCATTGCAAAGCTCATAAAGAAGGAACCATAGAGGGGACCACTTGCTCCTCCGACCTTGGATAAGAGATCCATGGCGATTTTATTGAAGAGCTCTTTTAAGTCCTTATAATCTTTGTCCATATCTTCTTTTATAGCCTTAAAACCCTTAGCCATATTGTAGCCATGGTCAGCATCTCCAATACTTCTATCTAGGTCTGTTAGATATTCTTCGTTGGCTATAATTTCATCAGCTATTTCTTTAAATAAATCTTTAATTTGATCAACATTCATTATCTTCTACCTACACAAACTTTTCTATCAAGGTAACTTAAAATTTCATCGTCAATATTAAATAAGGTTAAAGAGAAACCTGCCATATCCATACTTGTCATGTAGTTACCCACAAAGTATTTTTTAACATTTATTCCCTTTTCTTTTAGATAATCTGAAACGAAGTTATTAATAAGGTATAATTCCATTTCTGTTGTTTGGCCCATGCCATTAACCATGAGAGCAAAATCTGTACTTGTATCGGTAATTTCTGCTAGGAGTCTGTCGACCATTTCCTTAGCCATAGCATTTGCACTTTGAAGTTTTTCTTTCTTGATACCTTCTTCGCCATGGATACCAATACCCATTTCGATTTCATCCTCGCCTAGGCTAAAGCTTTCCTTACCATCGTTAGGGTTAACACAAGGTTTGGTTGCAAGACCAATTGTTTTGATATTTTTAACAATTTCTTCTGCCTTTGCCTTAATTTCTTCTAGGCTCTTTCCATCTTCTGCCATTGCGCCGAGAACCTTGTGAACAAAAATGGTTCCGGCAACCCCACGTCTATCTTCATAATTTTCTATGGCTATATCATCTCTAACTATGATTGAGTCAACCTTTATTCCTTGCATCTCAGCCATCTCTTGGGCGATTTCGAAATTCATAACATCACCTTGGTAGTTTTTAATTACCATAAATACGCCCTTACCACTGTCGGCTTTTTCTATAGCCTTTAGGATTTGATCAGGAGTAGGAGATGTAAATATGCTACCGCAAATTGCACAGTCAAGCATACCTTCTCCAACATAGCCAGCATGAGCTGGTTCATGACCGCTACCACCGCCAGAAATTAGTCCGACTTTTGCTTTTTTAGCTTCACCTTTTCTAGCTACTACTGTACTATCTTCTAGTCTTTCTAGGATATCGTCATTTGCCTTAACTAAGCCGTCGATCATTTCATCAATAATCTTATCTACGTCATTGATAATTTTTTTCATATTTTTCTCCTATATCTGTATTAAACCTAAATGAATAGTAGGTTCTTTCCTAAAATATATACCCATATATGGATGAAATTATAAAATAAAAATTAAAAAATTAATGCTCCAAAATTTCGATAGCACATTTGAGTCCGTCAAGGGCAGAAGAGATTATTCCTCCCGAAAATCCAGCACCTTCACCTATAGGTCTAAGATTTTTGTACTTAGTTGAGTAATTTTCTCTTTCAATCCTAATTGGACTTGAAGTTCTAGTTTCAACACCAGTAAGTATGGTATCAGGGTCAGAGAAGCCAGTTAGTTTTTTGTCAAAAACTAAGAGGGCTTCCTTGATTGCGGAATTAATTTTTTCTGGATATATTTCATTAAGATTAGCGAACTTATAGCCACTTTGAATACTTGCTTTCACTTTACCAAAATTGTTGCTTATCTTATTGTCAAAAAAATCACCTAGCCTTTGGACAGGTGCCTTATTATCTGATCCACCTAGTATAAAGGCCTTTTTTTCAATTTCTCTTTGAAAATATATGCCAGAAAGATTAGAAGGACCACAAATATCACTCGATACAGTACAAACAATAGCTGAGTTTGCATTGATATTTGACCTATCATGATAGCTCATTCCATTAACACAAAGTTCTTTTTCCTCACTTGAGGCATTAACAACGAAGCCACCTGGGCACATACAGAAACTATAGACAGAAAAGCCTTTTTCTTTGTTGCTATAATTTAGTTGATAGCTTGCCTGAGGAAGCCTTTTATCTCTAATTTTATATTGGCTAAAATTGATATGGTCTTGGAGATGTTCTATCCTAAAGCCGACTGCAAAAGCTTTTTGGCTTATATCTACATATTTATCAAGCATTATAAAAGTATCTCTTGCCGAATTACCTAGGGCTAGAATATATTCATCTGCCTTATAAGAGTCCTTATCTGTAATAAGCTTATCGACTTTCCCATTCTTTATTTCTAAATCAATAAACTTTTCTTCAAAATGAAAGAGTCCACCCATAGCTTCGATACTTTTCCTAATATTTATTACGACTTTTCTTAGAAGGTCTGTACCTATGTGAGGCAAGTGTTCATACAAGATATCTTCAGGGGCACCATTTTCTACTAGAATCCTAAAGATTTCTCTAGATCTCTTATCCTTTGATCTAGATGTTAATTTCCCATCAGAAAAAGTACCTGCACCGCCTTCACCAAACTGGATGTTTGATCTTTCATTAAGCCTTCCTCCCTTTATAAAGTCTTCGATAGTCTTTATTCTTTTCTCAACCTTCTCTCCTTGCTCTATTATAGTAACTTTAACGCCAGCCTTAGCTAGGGCATAGGCAGAAAAAAGTCCTGCTGGGCCTGCTCCAACGACAAGGGCAGATTTGATTTTATTTTTATTTTCAAGGATAAGGTCTTCTTCCTTGTAGTCACTAATATTATTTTTCAGCCTTTTTATAGTTTTGGCAGAAAGGTCGGTATCAATAAGTACCTGATAGACATAATTTATACCCTGTCTCGCATCTATAGATTTTTTATATATTTGATAGCCATCAATTTTTTTGTTGATAGTCTTTTCTATTTCTTTTTTTAATTGATCCTTACAAGCATCATAAGGAATTTTTATATTTCTTAATAGTAGCATAAGCCCTCCATTCTCAAATATTGTACCAGAAAAAAATTAATAGAGGAAAATAATTAAACAAGTAGAATATAGCTAAGAAACTTTTAGGAGAGGTAGTTTATATGAAAGTCAAAAGAGAAAGTCTGTTTTTGATAGGGGGCATCGTATGGATGCTTGCAGGTTTTAATGTGGCACGTCTAGGTTTTATTTCTTATAAGTTAGTTGGCTTAAAGCTTGTTTCTATTTTATTAAGTCTTGTGATTTTTATTATATTTATGAATATTTTCTACAAACTAAATAAGAAACATGAGATAAGGATTCTAAGTTTTAAAGAAAATCGACCTTTTTGGAATTTTTTCGATAAGAAATCTTACATAATAATGATTACTATGATGGCTTTTGGAATAGGAATTAGAGTTCTTAATCTTGTAACTTTGCACTTTGTAGCTTTTTTTTATACAGGACTTGGCTGTGCTTTGTTTGTGGCGGGGCTAGTATTTATCAAATTTTTTATAGATAATATTTTAGAAAGTAGCTTATAATGTGGTTAATATTATCAATTCTTTCTGCAGTTTTTGCCGCTTTAACATCAATCTTGGCCAAAATAGGTATAGAAAATGTAAATTCTAATTTAGCAACAGCCATAAGAACCTTAGTTGTAGTTGGGATGAGTTGGTTTATAGTTTTTCTTACTAATGCTCAAACAGGTATATCTAGTATCTCCAACAAATCTTGGCTGTTTTTGATTCTTTCAGGTTTGGCTACTGGCTTATCTTGGCTTTGTTACTATGCTGCCATCAAAAGCGGACAAGTAGCCAAGGTTGTCGCTATAGATAAGTTAAGTGTCCTTATGAGCTTTATTATGGCCTTTATCTTCTTGGGAGAAGAATTTACTAAAAAATCTATTATAGGAGCAATCCTTATAGGTATGGGCAGTTTATTGATGGTTATTTAGGAATTGGAAGCTCCTTTTTAAGCGAAAGTGTATAGTAATTGGAAAGCTTTATAATATTTTTAGGAGTTATAATGACTAATAGGGATTATGATAGAAGAAACACAATCAATAGAATAGAAAAAATTTATAGAAATCTAGAAAAAATTCTTGATTCTCTACCTAGGGCCCTTCCAAGTGCTATGAAAGATCAAATTAAAGATTTGGTCTTAGGAGATGAAGAGCTAAAGAAAATTATTGAGGACTTAGAAGGCTATAGGCCACCAAAGTTTTTTCTTATAGGTAGGACAGGAGTTGGGAAAAGCTCTTTGGTTAATGCTATCAATGGTAGATATTTAGCACCAGTAAATGATGTCTATGCTCAAACTAGGGGGGTAGATATCTATGATTATAAACAAGAAGATCAAATCCTATTGCAGATACTAGATACTAGAGGTTTATCTGAATCTCTTGCTCTTGATGATAATATATCAGCAGAGGAGATGATAAAAAAAGAGCTTCGAGCTTTCTTGCCTGACCTATGCTTGTTTATGCTAAATGCTAGTCATAGAGATGATATAGGAAGGGATGTGAGATTTATCAAAAGTCTCTGTGAAGATTATAAAAAAAATAGTGGAGTGGAACTACCTGTAATTTGTATAATCAATAAGGTTGACGAATTAGCTCCTTCAAGATTTAAAGATCCGAGTCAATATCCCCTTAGCAAAACAAAAAATATAAATGAAGTAGTTAGCTATTATGGCGATATTATCAAAAAAGAAGATTTAAAGCTTGAAAGTATCATAGCAGTATCTTCTCTAATGGATTGGAAGTTGGATGATGAATTTATAGATGCGGATAGGATAAATGACTTAGCTATTGAGGATTTAGAAAGATTAGAGCTTGCCTTTGACGGTAGATATAAAATCGACGAATTAATTGATGCCCTTGAGGATGCTATAGTAGATTATAAGGCGGTAATGGGACTTAGGATTGCTTGTAGAATGGATAAGATAATGGGAGATTTAGCAGATAAGCTTACCCAGATTTTCTCAGCTTTTTCTGCAACTATTGCTCTAACTCCTATACCAGTTGCTGACCTCTATCCTCTTTTTGCCTTGCAAGTTGTCCTGGTTACTTTAATAGCTGGACTTTCTGCTAGAGATATTTCGCTTAAAAGTTCCAAAGAATTTATAATGTCTATTGGGGGAGTAGGAATTGCTGCTAATATCTTTAGATTTTCAGCCCAACAATTATCTAAATTTCTTAATATTTTTTCAATAACAGCCGGTAGTGCGGTAAGTGCATCTGTTGCAGCTTTTGGAACTAAAGCCATAGGGGAAGCTGCCAAAAACTATTATATAGAAGGCATAGATATAAAGAAAGTTAAAAAAGAACTAAGGAATAAAATTAAGAAGGAAAAGACTAAGAAGAATTGAGGATAAATTTTTTAGAGTTGAAGTTATATAGAAAAAGAACATTTTCTAGGAAATTATAAGAAAGACAAGTATAATTGTTTTTATTGATAATTGATCTTAGCATAGAATTTATATCTAGCTAGGATAAATATCTGCAATTATAAGCTTGTTTAAGCAAATTTGAGGTAAGAATAAGTTATGGAATATTTTTTTAGACACAATCCAGACCCACATTCAAATATAAATATGTTTGGAGTTTGGATTCTTCTGCTGGTATATTTATTTGTTATTTATTGGTTTAGATCAAAGAAAAAACTACTCAAGACTCAGTTATTTTTAGTAGTTTTAGTTGAGCTTGCATTAATATTTTGGTATTCTATGGATAAGTCTTTATTTTTGCTTGAAGGCCTACCACTTTATCATTGTAGAATAGCAGCCTTTATGCTACCAATATCTTATTTTACTAAGAAATATAAACTAGCAAGCTATTTTGCTTATCTTGGCGTAATAGGCCCATTAGTCGCCTACTCTATACCAGACCCATCTAAGTATATGTGGCCACACATAACAAATCTGACATATGTATGTGCCCATTCAATGTTAATAGGATCAAGTCTAATGTTTCTTTTAAGCGAGAGAGAAGAGCTTAGTGTAAATACAATAATCAAAATAACTATGATTATGAATGTGATAGTAAGCATTTTAAATACAATTATCGGCTCAAATTACGGTTATTTATCAAAGCTACCTGATAATCTAGGCTTACACATAATAAGCCCAGTGCTTCTTATTAGCATTAGTGCACTGATGATTATAACTATAAATTCCTTACAAAATTTATTTAGAAAACTTAGCCCTAATAAGTAAATTTATATTGACAAGGCGAAAATAGCACATATAATGATACCGAACAAAGTTCGATAGGGAAGGATTTATAATGCCCAAAAAATATGAATCTAAATCTATGATTTTGGAAGTTTGTAGACAACTAATAGCGAGTGAAGGCATAGGAGCTATCAATATGAGAAAGGTAGCAAGCCTTAGCAATCTTGCTATCGGATCCTTGTATTATTATTTTCCATCAAAAGATGATCTTTTGATTGCAAGCATAGAAAGCGTATGGGAAGATATATTTAAGATTGATCAGATTGATTTACAAACTACAAATATGAGCGATTATATTCGCTCAATACATTTAAATATCAAGCAAGGAATGGAAAAATATCCTAACTTTCTAAGCATACATTCTATTAGTTTTTCATCTAAGAAAGATGAGAAGGCAAGGCTTGTTATGAGACAATTCCTTGATAATCTCAAAAAAGACCTAGTAAAAATTCTTATCAACGACAAGAATATTAAGGCTTCGGTATTTGATGATAACTTCACAAAAGAGGAGTTTGCCGAATTTATACTAGCAAATATAATCACAATTTTGCTAACTCATAGGCCTGTTGAGTTTCTAATAAAAACTATAGAGAAGATATTATATTAACCGACTGGATAGTCGGTTTTTAATTAAGGCTAACCGAACATTGTTCGAAAGGAGATTTTATGCAAAAGATATTTGAAACTATATTTGATATATGTTATTTGTCCTTAGCAACATTTGTTGGTCTTAGGATGCTTTATAAAGAAAATAGGAATAGTCAGTATTTCCTTTTTGGGATAATGGCTATTACTCTTGCAGGTGGAGATAGCTTTCATTTGATTCCTAGGATGATTGCTCTAAATACGACAGGGCTTGGTAACTATAAATTTGCTTTAGGTTTTGGAAAGTTACTTACATCTATAACAATGACAGCTTTTTATGTGCTCTTGTATGAAGTATGGGCTAAAAGGTACGAGTTCAAAAGTAAGAATTTAACTTTGTTAGTTTATCTTTTAGCACTTCTAAGGATTGGTTTGTGTATATTTCCCCAAAATGATTGGTTCAATGGAAGTGGTCCTTTGTCATGGAGAATTTACAGAAATATTCCCTTCCTTATCCTAGGTCTTATAATAATATATTTATTTTATAAGATGGCAAGGCAAAGAGGGGATCATAATTTTAGATTTATGTATTTAACTATAATACTAAGTTTTGCCTTTTATATACCAGTGGTTTTGCTTGAAGATATTTATCCTCTCATTGGATTTTTGATGGTTCCAAAAACCTTGGCCTATGTATGGACGATTTTGATTGGATATTTTTCTATGAATAAGGAGAATGAAGATGCAAAAGTACTTAGATAAATCGATATATTACGCTCTTTTTGCTATGGCAAGTGGAGTATTCTATAGGGAATTTACAAAAGTAATGAAGTTTGAAGGAAGGACTTATTTATCAAAAGTCCACCCCCATGTATTTGTGTTAGGAATGTTATTCTATCTAATTATATACCTCTTGTCATTTAATCTTGATTTTGAGAAAAATCCTAAAATAGATAAGGACCTAATTTATTATAATTTTGGCTTAATATTAAGCATAATAATGATGATGACAAGGGGAATAATTCAAATTTTATATGTAAACTTAACAAATTTTCAAAATGCAACGATTTCTGGCCTTGCTGGCTTGGGTCATACGATTCTAGCTCTTTCTATAATATTAAGCTTGTTTGAATTAAGGAAAATGAAAAAAATTGATTAATAATTTCAAAAATCTCAGCTCTTAAATTGGCTGGGATTTTTGCTTATTTGATTTAAATGTTAAAATCAAACTTGAATAAATTAAAGAACAAATTTAATAAAGTTGAAAGAAAAGCCTATTTTATTTTTCTTCATGATATGTTAAAATAAAAAAAGGATTAAGGAGGAGAGGATGATTAGCAAATTTTTTAAATTTATTAAAATATCTCTATTTTTAATATTAGTAGTCCTCGCTTTTATTATGATTAGAGATAATTTCTTTCCACATAAAATTATAGGCATTGTCCACAATAATCAAAATATTAGTGACATCAAGATAGCCATTGAAGATAATAGGGCAATTGTAAATGACATTGATACAAGTAGGATGGACCTTGATATGTGTAAAAGAAAAATCGATTCTTGCGATGGGGTTATTTTTGCTGGTGGTAATGATTTTGATCCTGATTTATATGGAGGAGATAGGTCCCTTGTTGAAACATATAGTAGGGAAGATGATGATAAGAGTCTTTCTATTTTGGATTATTGTATAGGTCTACAAAAACCTATTCTTGGAATATGTAGGGGGATGCAGTTAATAAATATTTATTATGGCGGTAGC
This sequence comes from Anaerococcus tetradius, assembly GCF_947087635.1. Classification (NCBI taxonomy): domain Bacteria; kingdom Bacillati; phylum Bacillota; class Tissierellia; order Tissierellales; family Peptoniphilaceae; genus Anaerococcus; species Anaerococcus tetradius. The sequence goes on along the minus strand of NZ_CAMUDP010000016.1, from coordinate 32,583 downwards.
CTTTATGATGACATTGCTAAACAATTTTCTGATAAGATATGTCATAGAAATAAGGACAATACCTTAGCCTACCATGATATAAGCATAAGTCCCGATACTAGATTAATGAAAATTGCAAGAAGCGATAGGCTGGAAGTTAATTCCTACCATCATGAGGGTATAAAAGATTTAGGAGATGGCTTAACAGTTAGTGCTAGAAGTGACGATGGTTTGATAGAAGCTATTGAAAATCCTTATTATCCATATATGATAGGGGTTCAATGGCATCCAGAGATTAATTACGAAGAAAATGATTTGTCGAAAAGATTGTTAAAGGACTTTATTAAAAATTCAGATGCAGGAAAAAATTAACGATGAAATATATCTATGATTATGAAAAAGTAGGGAAGATAGAAAAATTTGATAAGGTTATTCTAATGAGCAAGTCTCCGAGAAGAAGGGACTTGCTTAATTTTCTAAAGCCAGATGTTTGCTCTATAGAAATTAATGAAAGAGAAATACAACAGAAATTTATGGACTTATACGCTGATGATTCTTTTTTGCTTAGGGCAGGCAAGACCTGCTGTGAAATAGCCAAGGCTAAATCTCATGTATTTCTAAAAGAGAAAAACTTATATATTTCATCAGACACTATGGTTCTTATGGGAGATAAGATTTATGGAAAACCAGCTAACCTTAAAGAAGCTAGATTAATGTTTATGTCTTATTTTGGCAAAAGTCATTATGTAATAAGTGCGGTATGCCTAAGGGAAAAATCTTATCTCGATGTATTTTTCAGTCTAGCTGAAGTGAGATTTTGTGATTATTATAAGGAACTTGACCCTTTAATCGAAGATTATCTAATTGAGGAAAATGTAGGCGATAAGGCAGGTAGCTATGGGATACAGGACTTAGATCCAAGATTTATTTCTTATATCAATGGCGATATCAATACTATAATTGGTCTACCTGTAAGTGAGTTAAGTAGAAGAATTTCTGGAGGATATAAGTGATAAAGTATGTTTTGTGGGATATAGATGGAACTCTTCTAAATTTCCATCTAGCAGAAGAAAATGCAATTAAGGCCTGTTTTTTAGAATATGGACTTGGTAATATTACTTCCGAGATGCTAAAAGACTATAGGGCAATTAACAACAAATATTGGAAGGCACTCGAAAGGGGAGAAGTAAGTAGGATAGACGTTCTGGAAGGAAGATTTAAAGATTTTTTTAATAAGTATAATATTGACACAAAACTTGCTAAAGACTTTAATATCTCCTACCAAAAAAATCTAGGTAAAACTTATGTTTTTAATGATAATGCCTATGAAACAGTTATTAGCCTTAATTGTAAATATGACCAATATGCTGCTAGTAATGGTTCTCTTATAGCTCAAAGGGGAAAACTTGAAGGAGCGGGACTAGATAAGATTTTCAAGGGTGTATTTATATCTGAGCAAATAGGATTCGAGAAACCAAGTACAGAGTTTTTTGATTATGTCTTTGAAAAGATAGGGTCTAATAATAAGAGCGAGTATGTGATTATAGGAGATTCCTTGACATCTGATATCCTAGGTGGTAATCTTTCTGGAATAAAAACCATCTGGTTTAATCCTGACTGTTTAGAAGCTAACAAAGACATCCACTTTGATTATGAGATAAAAAACCTTAAGGAGGTCTTAGAAATATTGCCATGAATATTGATGAAAAAATTATAAAGGAAAAATTATTAGAAAACTTCCTAAATTATCTTAGCATAAGTAGTCAATCTAATGAAGATAAGCTTGAAATTCCTTCAAGTCCAGGGCAAGTCCTTTTGGCTAAGAAACTTGCTAAGGAGCTTGGGGATTTGGGTCTTAAAGATATAAATATTAATGAGTTTTCTGTTCTACAAGCAAGGCTTGAGCCTAGGGGTATTGATGGGGATAAGGCAAAAAAAATAGCTTGGGTATGTCATCTAGATACTGTCGATGTCGGTTTAAGTGATAAAATAAATCCACGTCTTATAAGAAATTATGAGGGTGGAGATATTATTTTAAATAGCACAGAAGATATTAGAATAAAAGTAGAAGATGAAAAAGATTTGGTTAATTATATCAATGATGATATTATCGTAACTGACGGAAATTCTGTTCTTGGAGCTGATAACAAGGCTGCAATTGCTAATGTCATGACAGCCCTATGGTATCTTAAAGAAAATCCTAGTATCAGTCATGGAGAAATTTTTATTGCCTTTGTTCCTGATGAAGAGATAGGACTTAGGGGAGTTAGAAAAATTGACTTTGATAAATTCGATGTTGACTTTGCTTATACTATCGATTGCTGTAAATTAGGAGAGCTTGTCTATGAAACTTTTAATGCAGCAAGCGGAAGGCTCAAAATTAAAGGCGTAAGTGCCCATCCTATGGCTAGTAAGGGAAATTTAGTAAATCCAATCATGATTGCCCATGATTTTATTTCAATGCTTGATAGGGCTAAGACGCCAGAACATACAGAAAAAAGAGAAGGCTATATTTGGATTACAGATATAAACTCTGATGTTGTTAATTGTGAAATAAAGTTGAATATAAGAAACCACGATAAGGAAAAATTCGAAGCAAGCAAGGATTATTTAAGACATATATGTGAAATCCTTAAAACACGCTATAAAAAAGCTAAAATTGAATTAGAAATTGAAGATGTCTATAGAAATATAATAGATTCAGTAAATGATAAGAACCATGTAGCTATAGATAAGCTTAAAGAAACTTTCGAAAAATTAAAAATTAAGGCAGAAATTATTCCTATGAGGGGAGGAACAGATGGGTCATATCTTTCAACTAGAAATATACTAACCCCTAATTACTTTACTGGAGCTCATAATTTTCATTCAAACAAAGAATTTTTGCCGATGAATTCTTTTTATAAGTCATTTCTTGTAACCCTTAATTTAATGAGAATATGAAAAACATAGAAATTTATTTGCAAAAAGGGTATATTAAGAAAGTAACTCAAAATGTTTTTAGGAGGAAATATGGATAAAAGTGGGCCCAAACTGAGGCTTAAAATCAAAATAGCTAATTGGGGATACTTTGTCTGTAGCCTCGATTAGCAAAAGCTAATGGAGGTATAAATGAGCGAAAAAAATTATAACGTAGAAAGACTCGCGAAGATTAAAGAGACAATCAACAAGATGGATCCTGTTGATATTGCAGATAAACTTGAAATTCTTCCAGAAAAAGATGTGGCGATTTGGATAAAGCTACTAAATAAAGACTTATTAGCAGATACTTTTACAGAATTAAGGCCTGAAAATAAGGCTAGAATAGTAAATATTCTTTCTGAATCTAGCATTAAGGATTTGGTAAGAGACTTAGACGAAGACGAATTAGTAGATACCTTACAAGAGCTACCTGCTAATATCACAAAAAAATTAATGGACTTTCACATTGATAAGGACAGAAGGAAAGTTGTAAATGAACTTTTGGGCTACCCTAAAGAATCTGTCGGTTCGATAATGACTGTAAACTTCCTATCAGTGAAAGAAAATTTAACCCCTAAACAAGCCCTTGATAAAATCATGGCATCACAGCTCGATGCAGAAAAGCTTGAACAAATATGGATAACCAACCAATCCTTAGTCCTTTTGGGCTTTGTTTATATAGCCGATATAATAAGATACCAAGACAAAAGTCTAAATGAGCTATTGACAAGTATAAGTGCAACAGTAAGTCCCTATGAGGACCAAGAGGTCGTTGCAAAACTATCTTACAAATATGACCTAGGAGAAGTCCCAGTCGTTGATTCAGAAAATAGGCTAATAGGAATAGTACCAGCAGAAGATGTAATTGATGTAGCTCATGATGAGTTCCAAGAAGATATTTCTAACATAACAGGTATTTCAGATCAATCAGAATCATACTTAAACGAATCTAGCTTCAAAATTGCTAAGGCTAGGACAACTTGGTTGATAATATGTCTACTAACAGCAACTATGACAGGCTTCATAATTCATAGATATGAAAATCTTTTGGCAAGTGCCGTTGTCCTAACAGCATACATACCTATGCTGATGGATTCAGGTGGTAATGCAGGAAGTCAAGCTTCTACAACAGTAATCACTTCACTTTACAGTGGAGAGATTGGCATCAAAGATTTCTTTAAAGTTATAATCAAGGAGGCAAGCATAGGAATCATAACTGGATTAATCTTAGTTATTGTAAATTTCCTAAGGCTGATGATAATGGATAGGGCAGCCATAGCTGTAAATCTTACCGTATCTCTTACCCTTCTATTGACAATAATATTTTCTAAAGTTATGGGAGGAATCCTACCAATTATAGCTGAAAAATGTAAAATAGACCCAACCGTAATGGCTGGACCACTTATAACAACAATTGTAGATACTCTTGTATTGTTAATCTATTTTGAAGTAGCTTCATTGATGTTAGGTTTGTAATTATAGACCACGAATTTCGTGGTCTTTTCTTATAATTATAAATATAAAAACTTTTATAAATTATAAAAGCTCATAAAATCAATGCTTAAATAAAAGTAGATAAATAATTATAAAAATAAATGAAAAATAATTTGACATCAAAAAAATAGGTGCTATAATACAACTAACAAGAAAAAGCAATGAAGTGGAAGAGTAATTTAGACTTTTTTTTAAGAGAGGTATCGCTTGCTGTAAGATACTAGAAAGTCGTAATGAAAATCACCATTAAGCTGACATTCGATATGTAGATTGATCCGGTAGCTCCCGTTATAGGGCTATTCATTTATTTGATATGAGAGCATCGAACGATGAAGAAGAGTGGTACCGCGAAGTTGTTTTCCTTCGTCTCTTTGGCTATTTGCTAGAGCAGGCGAAGGTTTTTTCTTAATAAAATAGGAGGAATTAATATGTTAAAGAAAAAATTTGGATTAATGGCACTTATAGCCTTGTTTGCATTTTCATCTTGCGGAAATAAAGATAAGGCTTCTGATGGTAAAGCAAGTGAAGATAGTAAGGTTATTAAATTAGGAAATTCTGGACCTCTTACTGGACCTTTATCAGTCTATGGTAAGACTTGCCAAAATGGTATCCAACTTGCTATAGATGAAATAAATAAAAATGGAGGAATAGACGGCAAACAAGTTGAATGGACAGGTCTTGATGATAAGGGCGAGATTACAGAAGCTGTTACAAATTATAACAAACTAATGGAAGATAAAGTAAATGCTATTTTAGGCGGAATTCCATCTAAACCAACTCTTGCTATGGCAGAATCTGCAGCCAAAGATGAGATTGTTTACATAACACCAACTGGAACTCAGGCTAATATTACTGAAGGAAAAGATAATGTCTTTAGAGTTTGTTTTACAGATCCTTTCCAGGGTGAAGTGCTTGCTAATTTTGCAGCTGATAAATTAAAGGCTAAAAAGCTAGCTATTCTAAGAAATCAATCGTCAGATTATTCTATGGGTGTAGCTGATGTCTTCAAAGAAACAGCTAAAAAGGCAGGCATGGAAGTTGTTGCAGATGAATCTTATGGCGACAATGACACAGACTTCAAGGCTCAACTTACAAAGATAAAATCTGAAAATGTAGATGTATTATTAATCCCTGACTACTATGAAAAAGTAGCCCTAATATCTTCTCAAGTAAGAGATTCAGGTATCAAGGCAACCCTATTGGGAGCTGACGGTTGGGATGGTGTTTTATCAGTAATGGATCAATCATCATTTAAGGATGTAGAAGGTTCTTATTTCTCAAACCAATTCAGTCTTGATGATCCATCAGAAAAATGTCAAAAATTCATAAAAGACTACAAGGAAAAATATAAAGAAGATCCAACTACCTTCGCAGCTGAAGGCTATGACACAGTTTATTTATATAAACAAGCTGTAGAAGAAGCAAAGACTACTAAGTGGGATGAAGTCGTAAAGGCATTAAAGAATATCAAATTTGATGGTATAACAGGTTCTTTCAAATTTGATGAAAATAATAACCCAAGAAAAACTGCTAAAATCATCAAAATAGATGGTGGAAAGTATAAATTTGATTCAGAAGTTGAAGCTAAAGAATAAAAAAAGATTGAATAAGTAGTTCGATAAATATTGGAAAATGAAGATTACGAAGTAATTTAAAAAGAAAAATAAAAATTATACAAATTTTGGTATTATTATATGAAAATCCTATTGACAAATCGAAATTAGGGGACTATAATCATAAAAAGCAATGAAGTGGAGCAGTATAATAAACTTATTTTACAGAGAGGTATCGTTAGCTGGAAGATACTAAATGATTTATTAGAAACTAGCCACCAAGCCGAATGCTGAAATAATAGTAGGCATATCCGGGAACTCCCGTTATAGAGTTATTCATTAATTTGAGCAGAGTGCATCGAACGATGAAGAAGAGTGGTACCGCGGAGATGGTTTTAAATACATATAATAATACCCTTCGTCTCTTCTACCTATGGTAGAAAGAGACGGGGGTTTTTTTCTACCGAAATTTGGAGGAAAAAAATGAAAAACAAAATCAAAAATGTAGGAATTGTTGCAATGATGGTAGCTGTATTTACAGCTTGTGGAGCTAAGGCTAATGAGGGTGGCCAAAAGGATTCAGAAATTAAGCTTGGTTCAACTTTCCCACTTACTGGTCAATATTCTAACTATGGTATCTCAACTGTTAATGGTATAAAGATGGCTATAGATGAGATTAATGAAAATGGTGGAATAAAAGGAAAGAAGATAGTTCTAGATTCTATGGATGATAAGGGAGAGCTTACTGATTCGGTAACAAGCTATAATAAGTTGGTTGAATCCGGTGTAAGTGCTGTAATTGGAACTAATACTTCAGCCCCATCTAACGCAATTGCAGAAGCTAGTCAAAAGGACGGTATTCCTGTTATTACACCAACTGGTACAGAAGAAAGCATTACTGCTTCTAAAGATAATGTCTTTAGAACATGCTTTACCAATCCTTACCAAGGAAATCTATTGGCGATTTTTGCTAAGGATAAGCTAAAAGCTAAGACTGCTGCCATTATGACTAACTCATCTTCTGATTATTCTACAGGAATTGCAGATGCCTTCGAAAAAAAGGCCAAGGAACTTGGTATAGAGATAGTCGCTAAGGAGTCATATGGAGAAAACGACACTGACTTTAAAGCACAACTTACAAGTATTTCAAAAAAACAGCCAGATGTATTATTGCTTCCAGAATATTATGAAAAATTAGCTTTGATTACACCACAGGCAAGAGATGCTGGAATTAAGGCAAGCTTTATTGGTGGCGATGGTTGGGATGGAATTATAAAAACCATGGATAAGTCAAGTATGGGAGTAATCGAAAATTCTTACTTTACCAATCACTTTTCTATAGAAGATACTAGTCCTAAGGTCAGTGACTTTGTAAAGAAATACAAAGAAAAATACAAAGAAGATCCAACTGCTTTCTCAGCACTTGGTTTTGATACAGTTTATATGATAAAAGAAGCTTTTGAAAAAGCTAAATCTGATAGCAATGAGGATAGGATTAAGGCTATAAAAGATCTTGATTTTGATGGAATCACAGGAAAGTTTAAGTTTGATGAAAACAACAATCCTCAAAAAGCTGCTTCTATTATGAAAATAGAAAAAGGAGAATATAGATTCGATTCTATAATTAATCCAAGATAGATTAGGAGTTAATATGAATTTTATAACACAGATATTTAATGGTCTCCAACTAGGAAGTATCTACGCTCTAGTAGCTTTAGGCTATACCATGGTTTATGGTATAGCCAAGCTAGTAAATTTTGCCCATGGTGATGTAATAATGGTTGGCGCTTATACTATAGCCCTTGCTATTCAAACGGCAGCCTTTAATGCAGGTCTACCTCTATGGTTAACTTTTATACCAGCAGTAGTAGTTTGTACGGTATTAGGAATAACTGTAGAGCGAGTTGCTTATAGACCACTAAGAAACTCTTCACCAGTTTCACTATTAATAACAACTATTGGAGTAAGTTTATTTTTACAGAACTTATTTGTAAAATTATTTACATCATCAGCTAAACCAATACCAGCAATTTTTCCACAATTTTCAATCCAATTTGCTGGTATTCACTTATCACTTGCTACAATAGTTACCATAGTTTCTACTATAATATTAACTTATATTTTGCACTTGTTTATTAATAAGACTAAAAATGGTAAATCAATGCTTGCAGTTAGCGAAGATTATGGTGCAAGTGAATTAGTAGGAATTAATGTTAATCAAGTAATGACAATGACTTTTGCAATAGGCTCAGCCCTAGCAGGTATTGCTTCTGTCCTATATGTATCTAGCTATCCACAGATTCAACCATTTATGGGTTCTATTTTAGGTATTAAGGCTTTTACAGCAGCAGTCCTAGGAGGTATAGGATCTATACCAGGAGCTGTTATAGGCGGAATGATTTTAGGTATGATTGAGGTTTTGACAAGAGCCTACCTATCAAGTGCTTACGCCGATGCAATAGTGTTTATGGTTTTAATTTTGGTATTATTAGTTCATCCAACAGGTTTGTTTGGTAAATTAGAAAAGGAGAAAGTGTGATATGTCAAAGGAAAAAAAACTTTCATATATTATAACAACCCTCTTAGTTCTAGCTTTGTTTATTATCCTAGAAGTATTGATGAATTCGGGCTTAATCTCTAGGTATTGGGAAAGCATCCTAATACTTATTTGTATAAATATTATTATGGCTACCAGCCTAAATCTAACAGTAGGAGTTTTAGGGCAAGTTAACCTAGGTCATGCAGGTTTTATGGCAATTGGTGCTTATACTGCAGGAATATTTCTTAAAACTGGTCTTGCAAGTGGGCCTTTAGGATTTGTAATTAGCCTTGTGCTTGCAGCCCTTGTTTCAGGTTTCTTCGGAATCCTTATAGGTCTTCCTATTTTAAGACTAAGGGGAGATTATTTAGCTATAGTAACCTTAGCTTTTGGAGAGATTATTAGGGTAATTATAGAAAATATGAATATAACAGGCGGGGCTCAAGGTATGGCAGGTATTCCTACTATAAAAAGCTTCGCTATATTCTTCTTTGTGGCAGTATTGATTATCGCCTTGATATTTACCTACGCTGATTCAAGACATGGAAGAGCTGTATTGTCCATCAGAGATAATGAGCTTGCAGCAGAAGCTTGTGGTATAAATATTACAAAATATAAGACCTTTGCCTTTACCTTATCAGCTGTTTTTGCTGGAATTGCTGGAGCCTTATACGCTCAAAGTTTTGGAGTAATTGCAGCAAATATTTTTAATTACAACAAGAGCTTTGACTATCTTGTTATGGTAGTTCTTGGGGGAATTGGTTCAATTACTGGTGCGATAATTTCATCAGTTGGCTTGACCATCCTACCAGAAATATTACGTCCACTAGCTGAGTGGAGAATGGTAATCTATGCAGTAATTTTGATTCTAGTTATGATTTTTAGACCACAAGGTTTACTAGGAAGAAAAGAATTTTCTATTAGGAAATTCCTAAAGATGGATAAATATAAGAAAGGAGATGTAGAAGATGACAAATAATAATGATTTACTTACTATTAATAACTTAGGCATTTCCTTTGGGGGACTTAAGGCAGTAAATAATGTTAATTTCACTATGAAGCATGGGGAATTGCTAGGACTTATAGGTCCCAATGGAGCTGGAAAGACTACCCTTTTTAATATGCTTTCTGGGGTTTATACTCCATCAGAAGGAGAAATCTTACTTGAAGATAAAAAAATAAATGGTCTTAGACCTGATAAGCTATCAAAGGAAGGTATAGCAAGAACTTTCCAAAATATTAGACTTTTTGATAATCTTACAGTATTGGATAATGTTAAGCTTGCTATGAATCAATATATGACCTATTCTGTATTAACTGGTATGTTTAGGTTTCCAAATTACTGGCGAGAAGAAAAAGAAGCGAGTAAAGAAGCTAGGGAGATTTTAAAAATCTTCGATTTGGATAAATACTTCAGAGCCTTTGCAGGATCGCTTCCATATGGAGCTCAAAGAAAACTAGAGATAGCAAGAGCTATGGCTACAAAGCCAAAATTATTACTCCTAGATGAGCCTGCTGCTGGTATGAATGATACTGAAACGCAAGATTTGATGGAATCAATAAAAATGATAAGAGATAAAACAAATATTGGAGTTTTGCTAATAGAGCATGATATGAATTTGGTCTTGGGTATATGCGAAAAACTCGTAGTTCTAAATCATGGCGAAATTCTAGCAAAGGGTAAACCAACAGAGGTTATAAACAACGAAGAAGTAATCGAAGCATACTTAGGAAGTGGAAGGAGTACTCAATGAGTTTTTTGAAAGTAGATAATTTGAATGTATATTACGGAAATATCCACGCCCTCAAAGGTATATCCCTAGAAGTTGGTCAAGGTGAGCTAGTATCATTGATAGGAGCAAATGGAGCTGGAAAGACTACAACCCTTCAAGCAATTTCAGGCTTATTGCCTGTTAAGGATGGAGATATTTCTTTTAAGAATAATTCCATCTTAAAATTAAAGGCCTACAAGAGGACTAGGATGGGAATAGCACAAGTTCCTGAAGGTAGAAGGGTTTTTGCAGGAATAAGTGTAGAAGATAATCTAATGCTTGGTGGAGTATCAGTTAATGCAACAACTGAAGATGATAAGAAAGAGCTTGATATAATCTATGATTTATTCCCTGTATTAAAAGAAAGAAGGAAACAAAAAGCCGGAACCCTCTCTGGAGGCGAACAACAAATGCTTGCCATGGGCAGGGCCTTGATGACAAGACCAAAAGTATTGCTTTTGGATGAACCTTCTATGGGTCTTTCACCCTTGTTTGTAGAAAAAATATTTGAAACAATAAAGATATTAAAAGAAGAAGGTAGGACCATCCTTCTTGTAGAACAAAATGCAAAACTTGCCCTAGACATAGCTGATAGAGGATATGTAATTGAGACTGGCAAGATAGTAAAAGAGGGAAATGCAAAAGAGCTCAAAAACGACCCAGACGTAAAAGCTGCCTACCTTGGAATATGATATCCTTACTAATAAGTGCCCTTGTGGCACTTTTTAAATTAAATAATTTTATTAAGGTATAATTATATAAAGAGGTTATTATGGAAAAAGGAATAATAGAACTCGAAGATAAGACTAATATATTTTATGAGCAAATGGGTCAGGGTGAAAATCTCTTCCTTCTTCACGGAAACGGAGGAGATAGTTCTTTTTTTGAATATAATGTAGGAGAATTGTCCAAACATTTCCACCTCTATTTAATTGACTTTAGGGATCATGGTAGGAGTGATAATGCTAAGGATAAGCTAAGTTTTGAACTTATGGCAAGAGACCTTAGAGAAATATTTGCTAAGTTAAATATAAAAAAGGCTAGTATATTAGGATTTTCAGATGGGGCAAATCTTGCCTTAGTCTTTAGCCTAAATTATCCACAACTCGTTGACAAACTTATTTTAAATGCTCCAAATACTAGATTTGATGGAACTACTCTAATAAGTAAAATTATAAGCATTAGCGAGAATATTTTCTGGAATATTTTACCTTTTTTTAAGAGAAATAAGAGAGTGGCAGCTCTACTGTTAAAAGATCTTAAAGTTACGAAAAATGACCTACATACAATAGATAAGAAGCTACTAATAATTGTAGGCTCAAGGGATTTGATTAGAGTTGATCATGTAAAAAATATTGCAAAAAATATAGATCATTCTAAACTTATAGTAGTAAAAAAATCTGGACACAAACTCTGTAGAGAAAATCCAGCCTTGTTTAATAAGCTTATAATAGATTTTATGGAGGAAGATAAGAAATGAAATTGCTAAATAGAAAAAAACTTAGAATTCTCCTATCCTTGATATTTTTAGGACTTCTTCTTTTTATTATAGGAGAAGCGACAAGAGATAGGCATGCAAATATTTTTGTGTTGATCATGGGACTTTTATTATCAGCTGGAATTTTTTACCTATCTAGGGACTTTTTGTTAGATATAAAAGATAAGTATGGTGAGTATGCACTAAAAACAAGCAAAGAATTTATCCAAAAGATTAATAGCTTACTCATGCTCATATATGGTTTATATATAATAGCATCTGTTTTTGCCTTCGATTATTTTGAAGACTGTTTTACTTACAAAAAGACGGTGCTTGCAGTAACCATGCTTTTGTTAGCTTGTTATTTGCTAATTGGATATAGCTTTATAATTTTATCAAAACTATCTTTAGATAAACAAGAAAAATCTTTAAAATTACAGCTTGTAATAACCATATTTTCTTTTATATACCTAGTTTTTATAGGAGAAAATTTAATGTCGGTTCTTCCTATACTTTTGTTTATTTGTGTTAGTTACTATACTAAAGACCTCCTATTTAAGAAGAGATTTATATATAGTTGGGAAGAAAAAAGCTTAGATATATTTGTATCATCACTAGTTTATTTCTTCTATGCTATCAATATAAATAAGAGAAGAAGCTTTCCGGCTTATACTATTGGACTTAGACTAATTTTTCTAATATCTGCAGTAGTTTTATTGATATTGGCATCAAAATTGATATTTTCATATATGAAAAATGCTGAGGGTTTAGAGAGTTTTTCTAATCTTTCTGACTTAGATGATTTATTAGTAAAATATGGATCTAAACAGTCTAATGCAGCAGCCCTGGCTTATCTTAGAGATAAGTACATTTACTATTATAAGAATAAAGATGGGGAAAAAACAGTGGCTTTCCAATATGGACTAATTAATAACAAGGCTATAGTAATGGGTGAGCCCTTTGGGAAGGAAGAGGACATCGCAGATGCCCTATATAGTTTTAATAATAATTGCTTAAAATCAGGTCTTAGGCCAATATTCTATGAAGTAGGGGAGAAATTTACACTAAATCTCCATGACTATGGCTATGACTTTATGAAATTCGGAGAAAATGCTTTAGTTGACTTAGAGAAGTTTTCTTTAGCTGGACGCAAAAAATCCACAGAAAGGAACATACTAAATAGGTTTAAAAAAGACGGCTATGAATTTAAAATAGTAAGACCTCCCTACCTAGATGATTTTTTGGATAAATTAGAAGAAATTTCTAACTCTTGGCTAGATGGAAGGGAAGAGAAGGGGTTTTCTTTGGGATTTTTTGATAGGGATTATCTAAAAAAATCTGAAATCGCAATAGTTGTCGATAGCAAGGGAGAGATTACTGCCTTTACCAATATTATGCCTGACAAAAATAGCGAGGTATTAAGCATTGATTTGATGCGTTATGATATGGATAAAAATGTTAATTCTATGATGGATTTCTTATTCTTGAATTTATTTATTCATGGTCAAGAAAATGCCTACAAATATTTTAATCTTGGTATGGCTCCTCTATCAAATGTTGGTATAATAAAATCTGCATACCTAACTGAAAGAATGGCTTATTTAGTATATAAACATGGCAATAAATTTTATTCATTTAAGGGTTTAAGGAATTACAAGCAAAAATATGCTTCTGATTGGATTCCTAAATACATGGCCTACGCTAAGGGGAATTGGCTCCTATATTCTCTAATTGCCCTAAGTTTAATTGATAGAAAAAATTCAAAAAATAGGTAATCCTCTTTCAAACAAGGTATAGAATAGGTATAGTAAATATATCCTATTAAAACAATCGGATATAAAGGAGTTTTTATGAAAGATAGCAAAATTATTTTAGTTGGAGATGGAGCTGTAGGTTCCTCCTTTGCTTATGCAAGCACAATACTTGGCATAGGTAGAGAGATCGGAATAATTGATATAAATGAAGATAAGGCTTATGGAGATGCCATGGACTTATCAGATGTATTAAGTTTTACTAAGCCAAAAACTATTTATAAGGCTGATTATAGTGATTGCCGTGATGCTGAAGTAGTGGTTATTACAGCAGGCATACCACAAAAAGACGGGGAAAGTAGACTCGACTTGGTAGATAAAAATCTAAAGATTTTCAAAGACATGATTAAAAAAATTGTCGATTCAGGCTTCGATGGAATTTTCCTAGTAGCAAGCAATCCTGTAGATATATTGACCTATGCTACATGGAAATATTCATCATTTCCTGCTAACAAGGTTATAGGAACTGGAACAACCCTTGACTCTTCAAGATTTAAAAAGGAAATAGCTTCCCTTATAGGAATTGATCCTAGAAGTGTTGATGCCTATATTTTAGGTGAACATGGTGATAGCGAGTTTGCTGTTTGGTCTCACACAAATATTGGTGGACTTCCTATCTATGAATGGGTTAAGTCTCATAGCAAGGTTGATGAACTAGCCTTACTAGAAACATTTGAAAAGACAAAAAATGCAGCCTATGAAATAATTAAAAGAAAGGGAGCTACCTTCTATGGTATAGGTATGGCCCTTGCAAGAATAGTAGAATCAATTATAAATGATGAAAATAGAGTATTTTCAACATCTTCTTACCTTGATGGCGAATATGGCTTAAAGGATATCTTTATTGGTGTACCAACTGTCATAGGTAAGGATGGTGTTAAGTGGGTAATTGAAATTCCACTAACTGATACAGAAAAGGAAAGAATGGATTCCTCTTACAAGACTCTAAAAGAAATCATAGATAGATCCTTCAAATAAATATTAACTGGGACTATTGCACAATAAGCATATTTTATTTATAGAAAGCTAATTTTCACTAAATAGATTAGCTAGTTTTATTGATAAAATATGCTTTAGGGCAGTAGTCCTTTTTTTGGATATCTCATTAAAGGTAAAACGTTATCACGAATAAGGCTAACAAGCTTAGATTAGCTATGATAACGAGTATCAAAACAGTTGCAATAGAAGTTCATGCATTAATATATAAAAAATTTAGTTGACATGAAAACGTATATTTGATATTATTAAATTGATCATAGAATCAAATTTATTTAGGAGGATAAAATGAAAAAAATAGGTTTATTGCCAAGGCTAATTATAGCCATCGTTTTAGGTATTATTCTTGGTCTTTTTGGACCAGCTGTTATTGTTAGAATTCTTATAACCTTTAACGGTTTATTTGGTAACTTCCTAAACTTCGTTATTCCATTAATAATCATGGGCTTTGTAATCCCAGGAATAGCTGATTTGGGAAGTGAAGCAGGAAAGACACTAGCTATTACAGCAGGTATTGCTTATTTGTCAACAATAACTTTTGGTACTGCTACATATTTCACAGGAAGTTTTGTACTACCAAACTTTATTAAACAAGGTGCAATCAACTTCAACCCTGAACAAAACACAGGTAAAGTTCTAGAACCATTCTTTACATCTCCAATGGATCCTATATTTAGTGTAACAACAGCACTTATTATGTCATTCATCCTAGGTGTAGGTATAGCTGCAGTTAAGGGAGATGTCCTTAAAAAAGCAGTTCATGAGTTCTCAGACATTATTACCAAGCTTATTTCAAACATAGTAATTCCTTTGTTGCCAATTCACATAGCTGGTATTTTTGCTAATATGGCTTATCAAGGAACAGTTGCTGAAGTATTAAAAGTATTCTCAAAAGTATTCTTAATGGTTATAATACTTCATTGGTTGACAATATTAATTCAATATTCTATTGCAAGCTCTGCTGGTGGCGGAAGTCCATTTAAGAAAATTAAAACAATTTTCCCAGCTTATATGACAGCTATAGGTACTCAATCATCTGCAGCTACCATCCCTGTAACTCTAAGACAAACCTACAAGATGGGTGTAAACAAGGGTATAGCAGACTTCGTTATTCCACTTTGCGCTACAATCCACCTATCTGGATCAACTATTACACTAACTTCTTGCTCTATGGCTATACTAATGCTTCAAGGAGCAGATGTTACCCTACATCATATGTTCCCATTCATCTTAATGCTTGGTGTAACAATGGTAGCAGCTCCTGGCGTTCCAGGTGGTGCAGTTATGGCAGCTTTAGGTATCTTGCAATCAATGCTTGGCTTTACTGAGCCTATGACAGCTTTAATTATTGCCCTATATGTTGCTCAAGATTCTTTCGGAACAGCTTGCAATATCTCTGGTGATGCTGCAATAGCTTGTTTAGTAAACAAGATTAATGGATTTAAATTAGATCCAGCTGCCAACGAAGAATATATAAAAGATTTAGCATAATAACAAGTTAAAATAGAACTCTTTTTGAGTTCTATTTTTCCGCTCATATTATATTTTTTCACACATATTTAAAATAATTATTACATATATAAGGAGAGTTTATGACTATTAAAAGAAAAAAGAAGACAATGGATGGTAATACAGCAGCTGCTCATGTATCTTATGCATTTTCTGATGTTGCAGCTATTTATCCTATTACACCTTCTTCACCTATGCCAGAATTTATTGACAAATGGGCTGCTCAAGGCAGGAAAAACTTGTTTGGCAATGAAGTTTCAGTAACTGAAATGCAACATGAAGCTGGAGCAGCTGGTGCAGTCCATGGTTCTCTAGCAGCAGGCGCACTTACATCCACATATACAGCTAGCCAAGGCTTCTTGTTGATGATTCCTGATATGTTCAAAATAGCTGGAGAACGTTTACCAGCGGTATTTCACGTTGCTGCTCGTTCTATTTCTACTTGTTCTATCAATATGTATGGAGATCACCAAGACGTAATGGCTGGAAGACAAACAGGTTTTGCAATGCTTGCTTCTGGTTCAGTTCAAGAAATCATGGATATTTCTCCAGTAGCTCATCTTGCAGCAATCAAAGCTAGAATTCCTTTCGTTAACTTCTTTGATGGTTTTAGAACTAGCCATGAAATTCAAAAAATCGAGGTTTGGGATTATGATCAATTCGAAAATTTAGTAGATTATGAAGCTATAGATGCCTTCAAAAACGATTCTTTATCACCACATAGACCTACAATGAGGGGTGTTTTTGAAAAGGGAGGATATTTCCAAAGAACAGAAGCTCAAAATAAAGCCTATAATAGTTTACCAGGAATCGTTGAAGAATACATGAATAAAATTAATGAGAAACTTGGCACAAATTATTCTCTATTTAACTATGTTGGAGACCCAGAGGCAACAGATATAATCATTGCCATGGGATCAGGCACAGATACTATTAATCAAACTGTGGATAAATTAAACCAAGAGGGAAGAAAGCTAGGACTCGTTAAGGTTCATCTTTATAGACCATTCTCTGCTGAACACCTACTAAAGACAATTCCAGAAAGTGTAGAAAGAATAGCAGTTCTCGATAGAACAAAGGAAAAAGGAGCAGTCGGAGAACCTTTATATCTTGATGTTGTAGAAGTTTTTGCTAATTCAAATAGAAATCCAAAAATCATAGGTGGACGTTATGGTCTAGGACAAAAGGATACAAACCCTGCTCACTTCAAGGCTGTATTTGACAATCTAGCAAGCAAAAATCCTAAAAACCATTTTACAGTTGGAATTGATGACGATGTAACTCATACTTCCCTAGAAGTTGACAAATCTTTTGTAATCAACGATGGCAAAACTAACAGATGCATCTTCTGGGGTAATGGTGGAGATGGTACTGTTGGAGCAAACAAGAATGCTATTAAGATTATAGGTGATAATACTGATATGTTTGCTCAAGGATATTTCGACTATGACGCCAAAAAAAGTAATGGTCTAACCCTATCTCACTTGCGTTTCTCACCAAACCCAATACATGCGGCATACCTAATAGATGAGGCAGATTTTGTGTCATGTTCACCACAAGCATATGTTAAGCAATACGACTTGACAAAAAATCTTAAAGACGGTGGAATTTTCTTATTGAATACTATTTGGAATATGGACGAATTAGAAGAGCATATGCCAAACAAAATGAAAAGGGATATAGCTAGTAGAAATATTCAATTCTATACAGTAAATGCTTCAAAAATTGCCATAGAAGTTGGTCTGGGTCATAGAACTAACATGGTTATCCAAACTGCATTTTTCATACTTTCTAAGGTATTACCAATTGATGATGCTATTAAATATCTAAAAGATTCTATTCAAGCCTCTTATGGTATGAAGGGTCAAGATATAGTAGATATGAACAACAAGGCAGTTGATAGAACTAGAGAAGAGTTGGCTAAGGTAGAAATACCTGCTAGCTGGAAGAATCTAGAAGATGAAGTGCTAGAAGATAATTCAGATGAACCTCTATTCATAAGAAATATGGTTAGGCCAATAATCAATCTTCACGAAGATGACCTTCCAGTATCTAGTTACCTAGCCTATGATGATGGTCAATATATGGCGGCAACTAGCCAATACGAAAAGAGAGGCATAGCTTTATTCGTTCCAGAATGGAAAATCGACAATTGTATTCAATGTAATCAATGTTCATTCGTTTGTCCACATGCTACAATAAGACCATTCCTCTTAGATGAAAAAGCTAAGGCTAATGCACCTACTGGCTTTGAAACGAAAAAAGCTATAGGCAGGGGTCTGGAGGGATATGAATTTAGAATCCAAGTATCTCCTTATGATTGTATGGGATGTGGCAACTGCGTTGATGTATGTCCTGCTCCTAAAAAAGCCCTTGAGATGAAAGCGATTGACGAGCAAATAGAAAAACAAGCTGATAATTGGCTCTATGCCCATGAAAAAGTTGGCTATAAGGATGATGAATTTGCTGCAAATAATGTTAAGAATTCACAATTCATGCAACCACTATTAGAATTCTCAGGTGCATGTGCTGGTTGTGGTGAAACACCTTATGCAAAACTAATCACTCAACTATTTGGAGATCATCAAATGATTTCTAATGCAACAGGTTGTTCATCTATTTGGGGTTCATCAGTTCCATCAATGCCATATTGTACCAACAAGAAGGGAGAAGGTCCTGCATGGGCATCATCTCTATTTGAAGATGCAGCTGAGTATGGATATGGAATGCTTTTAGCTAATAAGGCTAATAGAGTTAGTCTAGAAAATCTAATGAAAAAATTCTTAGGTCTTCATCTAACAAGTCCATTAAATGATGCCTTTAATGAATGGTTAGAAAATAACCATGAATTTGAAGCTAGCAAAAAAGCTGCTATAAAAATAGAAGCTTTATTGGCAAATGAAATTGACAATGAAGAAGCTAAGAAAATTTTAGAGAGAATTAAGGCTCTCAAAGATTATCTAGTTAAGAAGAGTCAATGGATATTTGGTGGTGACGGTTGGGCCTATGATATCGGCTTCTCAGGAGTAGATCATGTATTAGCTAGCGGAGAAGATATCAATGTAATAGTATTTGATACAGAAGTATATTCTAATACTGGCGGTCAAAGTTCAAAGGCTACACCACTTGCAGCAGTAGCAAAATTTGCGGCATCTGGTAAGAAGGTTCGTAAGAAAGATTTAGGTCTAATGATGACAACATATGGTTATGTATATGTTGCCCAAGTTGCAATGGGAGCTAATCAAGCACAAACCCTAAAGGCAATAAAAGAAGCTGAAGCTTATCCAGGCCCATCAATTATAATAGCTTATGCTCCATGTATTAACCATGGTATAAAGGCAGGAATGGGTAAGACTCAAAGAAGAGAAAAAGAAGCGGTAGCATCTGGTTATTGGCATCTATGGAGATTCAATCCACTTCTAGCAAGAGATGGCAAGAATCCATTTGTTCTAGATTCAAAAGATCCTGAAGAATCATTCCAAGAATTCCTCCAAGGAGAGGTACGTTACGCATCATTGAAGAAGGCTTTCCCAGAAAGTGCGGATCAACTTTATGCGGAAGCAGAACAAGCAGCAAAAGAAAGATTAGATTCTTATAAAAGAATGGCAAAAATTAAGTAAAAGAGGTAGTTATGACAGCAAATTTAGAAATGGTAAAAGAAGCAAGAAAAATTCTTGAAGGTAATATTGAAAAAACTCCAATTTATACAGCATCTAGAATGGGTGAAAACCTATATATAAAGATGGAAAATCTACAAAAGACAGGTTCTTTTAAACTTAGAGGGGCCTTCAATAAAATAGCACATCTAACTGATGAACAAAAGAAAAAGGGTGTAATATCTTGCTCAGCAGGTAACCATGCTCAAGGTGTAGCCCTATCTGCAACAAGACAAGGTATCAAATCTTATATCTGCATTCCATCCATAGCTCCATTGTCAAAAATAGAAGCTACAAGAGGCTACGGTGGAGAAGTTATAATAGTCGATGGAACATTTGATGATGCACAAGCCAAGGCATATGAGTTACAAAAAGAAATGGATTTAACCTATGTAGCTCCTTTTGATGATGAATATGTCCTATGTGGTCAAGGAACAATCGGTCTTG
This sequence comes from Anaerococcus tetradius, assembly GCF_947087635.1. Classification (NCBI taxonomy): domain Bacteria; kingdom Bacillati; phylum Bacillota; class Tissierellia; order Tissierellales; family Peptoniphilaceae; genus Anaerococcus; species Anaerococcus tetradius. The sequence continues at coordinate 12,389 of NZ_CAMUDP010000016.1, read as the reverse complement.
AAATTCTTGAACAACTACCAGATGTTAAATATATAGTAGTTCCAATCGGTGGCGGTGGACTTATTTCAGGTATAGCCTTAGCTGTAAAATCTCTAAAACCAGATGTAAAAATTATAGGAGTTGAGCCTGAAAATGCTGCATCAATGCTTGCTTCTAGAAAAGCAGGTAAAATAGTTACCCTTGACTCAGCGAATACTATGGCTGATGGTATAGCTGTTAAAAAACCAGGCGTTTTGACCTTTGATTTATGCGAAAAATATGTTGATGAAATAGTAACTGTATCAGAAGATGAAATTACAAATGCCATCCTAAGACTACTTGAAGAAAGTAAAGTAAGTGCCGAAGGTGCAGGAGCTTCTTCTGTAGCTGCAGTCTTATCTAAAAAATTTGATTTCTCAGATGGTAAAGTATGTGCTGTTCTTAGCGGTGGTAACATCAATGTCAACACAATCTCTCAAATCATTAACCAAGGTCTATTTAAGACAGGAAGACTTGCAGAAATTACAACAACTATTTCTGATAAACCAGGCGAGCTAATTAGATTACTAACAATAATCAAAGACAAGGGAGCTAATATCAAAAACATCGACCAATTTAAGTCTGCAGAAACAGTTGGCTTTGACCATGCAGTTGTAAGAATTATAGCTGAAACTTATAACAAAGACCACAGACGTGAATTATATCAAGCACTTGCTGACGCGGGCTATGAAGAAAGCCATGTTAGCAGAAATAAATAAAGCTAAAGTTTAATGCTAAAAATATAAAAAAATAAAAGAGTTATATATCAGGGTTATCTTATCGAACCCTGATATATTTTTGTCTTCTTTAATCTATAGTCACGAACATATATTTTAAGTCTTTTGATTTATATGGTAGAATATAATTAATTATTAGATTTCAGAAGGAGGATTTATGTCGGATTTTATTATAAGTTCTGAATCTATAATGGATTTAACAAACGAGTATGTAAAAGAACTTGGAGTTAGCTTTATTAAATCAAATTATGAACTTAATGGTAAAATATATTTGGATGATTTTGGTAAAAGCTTAGATATGGATAGCTTTTATAAGGATATGGAAAATGGCTCAAGTCCAAGCACTTCAGCTATCAATACTCAAGAATATATTAACTATTTTAAGCAAATGCTAGAAGAAGGAAAAGACATCTTACACGTTTGCCTTTCTTCGGGTTTATCAATTCAGTATTCATGTTTATTACAAGCAATAGACATTCTAAAAGAAGATTATCCTGAAAGAAAAATATATCCTATAGATTCAAAAATGGCATCTAGTGGTGTTGGTTTGTTAATTAAAAAACTTGTTGCCTACAAAAACGAGGGTCTAAGTATAGAAGAGCTTTATCAATGGGCTAAGGACAATTGTCTGCATGTAATTTGTTACACAAGCAATGAGAATCTTGAATACTTAGCTAGGGGTGGTAGGCTATCAAAAACAGCTGCTGGCATAGGAAAACATCTTCATATATGTCCTTTAATTCAGTTTGATGACACAGGTCATATGTTCGTTGGCCAGAAAATTAGGACTAAGAAAAAATTGATAAATACTATGATAAAAAAGATGCAAGATAATGCCTATGATGGCCTTGACTATGCTGATGATGTATTCGTAAACCACGCTAAAAATGAGGATTTAGCAATAGAAGTTAAAGATATTCTTTTGGATAATTTTAAAAATCTAAAAGAGGTCAAAATTTTTAATATAGGTCCAACTATAGGTAGCCATATTGGACCAGGAGCTATAAGTATTTTCTTTTGGGGTAAGTCCAGGAAAGAATAAATTTAAGCTAGGCAAAGCTTGTCATATATAAAAGTTCTTGTATAATCATAATACATTGATAAATAATAAATTAACAAGGGGTAAATTATGACTTACACAAGATTTTCAGTTCCTAACACAATTATTCATGGCGATGATGCCCTAGAGTATCTTTCAACTATTAAGGGAAAAAGAGCAGTTCTAGTTACTGGCGGATCATCAATGAAAAAATTTGGATTTTTGGATGAAGCCAAAGCCCAACTAGAAAAAGCTGGTATCAAAGTGGAAATAATTGATGGAGTTGAACCAGATCCTTCTGTTAAAACTTGCCTAGCAGGTGGAAAGAAAATGGAAGAGTTTAATCCTGACTGGATAATAGCTATAGGTGGTGGATCTGCTATGGATGCGGCTAAGGCTATGTGGGTATTTTATGAATATCCAGGCTATGATTTTACAAAGCTTGCTCAATTCGACAACCCACCATTAAAGAATAAGGCAAGATTAATCTGTATTCCATCAACATCTGGTACAGCATCTGAGATAACTGCATTTTCTGTTATTACAGATACTGAAAACGAAATTAAGTACCCACTAGTTCATCCTGATTTTGTTCCAGAAGTAGCTATTTTGGATACAAGAATACCAGCAAAGATGCCAAGTCGTATTACAGCAGCAACAGGTATGGATGTAATGACCCACGCTGTTGAAGCTTTTGTATCTACTAGTGCTGATGATTTCACAGATCCATATGCTATAAGAGCAATTGAACTAGTATTTGCTTATCTAAAAAGAGCCTATGATAAGGCTGACGATATGCTAGCACGTGAAAAAATGCACACAGCCTCAACTATAGCTGGTATGGCCTTTACCAATGCTTCACTTGGTATAGTTCACTCAATGGCCCACAAAATTGGCGGTATCTTCCATCTTACTCATGGAGAAGCAAATGCAATAATGCTTCCTTACATTATCGATTATAATAGAAAAGAAACTGATAAGTACGACAAAATTGAGGAGATTTTAGGAATTGATGACCTTGCAGAAGAGATTAGAAAACTCAACAAAGAAGTTGGAATTTCAGCTAATATTAAGGATGGTAAGAATACAATAATTAGTGAGGATGCCTTCCTAGCCCACTTAGACTTAATGAGCGAGAACGCCTTTAAGGATGCTTGTACCTTAACCAATCCTAGAAAAACTTCAGCTGATGACATTAAAAAACTTTATAAGGCAAGCTACTACGGAGAAAAAGTAGATTTCTAGAATTACATGACCCTGGCGAGGCCGGGGTTTTTTATTTGAAAATATTGTATAAGGAGGATTTCATGAATTTTTTTGAGAAGTCTAAAGAGATAAAGGATTACATGATTGATATTAGAAGGAGAATCCACGAGTATCCAGAGCTAGGATTTGATTTAGAAAATACTACAAGTATTGTTAAAGAAGAATTGGATAAGCTTGGTGTATCCTTCACTTCACCAATTGAAAATTCTGTCCTCGCAAGCCTTGGTAAGGGTGATAAGACAATATTGCTTAGGGCAGATATGGATGCTCTTGCAATAGTGGAGGAAAATAATTTAGCTTTTAAATCTAAAAACACTTGTGGTCATATGTGTGGTCATGATTTTCACACTGCCATGCTTTTAGGCACTATTAAGTTATTAAAAGATATGGAAGAAAACCTGGGTGGGGTTGTTAAATTTATCTTCCAGCCTGCCGAGGAAATTCTAAAAGGGTCAGAAAAGATGATTGATGCTGGAATCTTAGAAAATCCAAAAGTAGATAAGGCAATGATGGTTCATATGGATACAACAAGAAAAGTGGGTATCTATATTAAGGAAGGAGCCATGGCTACTTCTAATAATAATTTTAGAATAGAGGTTAAGGGTTATTCTTGCCATGGGGCTATGCCTGAAAAAGGAATTGATGAAAGTTTTATTGCTTGCCAAATCGTCAATGCCTTACAAGTTCTTGTATCAAGGGAGCTTTCTTTTACTAAGGGAGCAGTTCTTACAACTGGTCATATACAAGGAGGTAATGCTCCTAATATAATTCCTGATAAGGCCATCATTGAGGGAACTACAAGGACTTACTATGAGGAAAGCAAAAAGCATATCCAAGAAAGAATTCCAGAAATAGCTAAATATATAGCAAAAGCCTACAGGGCAGATGCGGATTTTGAGATTTTATCTGATGTCCCTGCTATCATTAATGACAAGGATTTCTATGATGAAGCTATAAAAGTTTTAAGAAGAATGGAAATAGATAATAAAGATTTTTCTTTGTTTGATAAGTGCGAAGCTGTTACTGCCAGTGATGATTTTGCAAATATAGCAAAGAAAGTCCCTTCCTTAATGCTTATGGTAGGATGTATGCCTGATAAGGGTGAGGCTTACCCACTCCATAATGGCAAGGCTATTTTTAACGAGGATGCAATTGTTTATGGGCCAAGTGCAATGGCAAGTATCGCCTATGATTATTTGAAAGGAGAAAAGAAATGAAATTAATTTGTTATAAAAGATGTTCCACCTGCAAGGGTGTTGAGAAAATTCTAGATGAGAAAAATATTTCTTATGAACTAAGGGATATCAAAGATGAAAATCCAACAAGAGAAGAGCTCAAGGCATGGCATGAAAAGTCAGGATACGATATCAAGAGGTTCTTCAATACTTCAGGAAAAATCTACAGGGAAGAAAATCTTAAAGATAAGCTAAAGGATATGAGCCTTGAAGAAAAATATGACTTGTTGGCTACAGACGGAATGATTGTTAAAAGACCAATCCTATTTACTGATGATGACAAGATTCTAGTCGGTCCAGATGTAAAGAAATACCTTGAGAGTCTCTAAGATGTCTTTTGAACTAAGGGGTATTGACAAGCTTAATGATAAAGAAAGAATGGATGAGCTAATCAATTATGTAAAGATTCAAGTCGATGATGAAGAAAATCCCATAGCCCTTATGGCTAATGTTTCTGCCTTTATTATGGCTATAATCAAGGACTTAAATTGGGCAGGCTTTTATATTGTTGGAGATGGAAATCTTATCCTAGGTCCATTTCAAGGTCTTCCTGCTTGCACAAGACTTTCTTTTGATAAGGGGGTATGTGCTAAGGCTTATAGGGAAGGAAAAATTATTAAGGTTGATGATGTAAGCCAGTTTATAGATCATGTAGTTTGTGATAACAATTCTAATTCCGAATTGGTTGTTCCGATTTTTAATGAAGGCGATTTAAAATGCTTATTGGACTTAGATTCGCCAAAACTTGCTAGATTTAGCCAAGTAGAAGTGGAAGGATTTAAAGAAATAGGTAAAATTTTGGAAAATAGAATATATTTATAGGCTAATAAGGAATTCTTGATAAACTAAATTCTTAACTAAGCATAATTGAGTTCTTAGTTGGGGATAATCAAGAATTCTTTTTATATAAAAGGAAATCTAGCACATAAACTCTCAATCTTTATTTAATTAATCTTAAATGTATTTTATATTTTATAAATTACTAGAATTTATTTTGTAAATATTATATTTATTGTTATAATACTAAAAGTAGTATAGTTAATAATTGCAAATTTAAGACTATAGTTTAAATCAAAGGAGTTTAGATGAGACTTAGACATAAACCTAATGCAATTCCAGAAATGCAGGAAAATAAGTATATATATTTTAATCCGACCTCAAATATGGGAAGATGGAAGGAAATTTTTGGAAATAACAATCCCATACATTTAGAAATCGGAGCTGGCATGGGAGATTTTATTATCAAAAAAGCCCTAGCCAATAAGGATATTAATTACCTAGCCCTTGAGATGAACACCAATGCTTTTGTTGTTGCTAGTAGAAAAATAATTGATGAAGGCATAGAAAATGTTAGAGGCATTATAGGGAATGCAGAGAACCTAGAAGATATGTTTGACAAAGGAGAAATTGATAAGATTTACCTAAATTTCTCAACCCCTTGGCCAAAGAAACGTCATCACAAGAGAAGGCTATCCCATAAGAGATTTCTCGATAGATACCTAAATATCGTAAGTGAAGGGGCTGAAATTGAACTAAAAACAGATAATACAGACTTCTTTGATTCTAGTTTAGAATATCTTGATGAATTTGGCATAGACATTATTGAAGTAGACAGAAATCTCGACCTCGAAAAATCCGTAGTCACAGAGTATGAAAATAAATTTAGAATGAAAGATATGCCTATATACTTTGTTAGGGCAAAGTTTAATAATTAAGGAGAAAAGATGAGAAAAGTAAAAAAAATACTTATTGCTCTTTTTGTTATAGTAATCCTCTCATTTTCTTCCTACTTTTTTGGTATGAAAGCTGGGGGACTTAATAATAAAGATAAGATATCGAGTGATATAGTTAAGGATCAATTGTTAAGTGTTAAGGAATTGACAACTCTAAAGTATAGATACACGAATGTTGGTTCTTTTGAAAATCAGAGCGAGTTTTATGGTATGAAGATACCTTTTACTACAAAGAAGTTTATAATTTCTTATGATGGGGTAGTCAGTGCTGGAGTAGATTTAGACGAGACTAAGGTAGATATTGATGATAAAAATAAAATCATCAACATAAGATTAGCTAAGGCTAAAATCATATCTCACGAGATTGATGAGGATTCCCTAACCATATTCGATGAAAAAAATTCGATTTTTAATCAATTAAAGCTTGAGGATTTCTCTGATTTTAGGAAAAATGAAATGAAAAAAGTAGAAGAAAATCTTACTAAAAAGGGATTTTTGGAGGAAGCCAACAAAAAAAGCAAAGATGCTATAGTTGAAATTCTTAACATAAATCCGATTATTAAAGCTGACTATACTATAAAGCTTAACTGATAAAAAATATTTTATAACAGATAAAGACCCAATCATTAATGTAATTAAAGATTGGGTTTTTATGTGTTTAGAAGTATTCAAAAAACAAAGTTACTAGGGGATATAGAATGATTTGATGGCTTAGATAAATGGGCATAGCTAATCTTCCGATTCTAGCTAGGAAATTATCTTTACCATATGCCTTATAAAAGTTTTTCTCTTTAAGGAAATTACCAGCTGTAAATCCAGCTAAATACATAAATAGCCAAGGAATCATAGGGAAATAATCGCTTGATGAGAATTCATTAGAGGGAAAACCCAAGAGAAATATATTTTTCATGTATAAATTGTTAAAAAAACTAATTTCAGCTAGAGACCTGCTAGGGACAGAATAAGTTAAAGCAAAAAAAATTACAAATATTATGCAAAAATAGGAAGAAATCTTTATCCTTTCTTGTAAAAGACCTGTAATAATCATTGAAAGACCCAAGGCATTCAAGACTCCCCATACAATTAGCTGCTCTCTTGCAAACAAATAAGTAATAAGGCTTATAAGAAAGCCGAGAGCAGAAGTTTTAAGACCTCTATTAATGTTTTTCTTTGGTGAAATTAGAGATGAAGTAATTCCCGATATAAGAAAAAATGAAATAGCAATAGAAAGTTGCCAAATTTTATTTAGAATACTTCCGTCATACCGACTTATACTTTTGTAATAGTTAATATTATAGCATAGGTGGAAGATTATCATGGAAATAATCGTAAGACCCCTATAAGTGTCAAGATAATAATTTCTTTTCATATTTTCTCCTTCTCTTAACTATACCTCAAAGCTAAAAGCAATATAATTTTCTCCTTGCTCAAAGGACATTTCTTAACTATAATTAAGAGATGGAGGTGGAGATGAAAAATTTTAATGATTATTACGAATATATTATAAATAGGGGCAACACTAATGGTGGCCATAGCTTAGAGAAAATCAGAAGACTTTTGGCTTTATTTGATAATCCTCAGGATAAAATAGATGTAATCCATGTAGCAGGAACTAATGGCAAGGGATCGACAGCTCACATGCTTGAAGAAACTTTAGCATTAAAAAATAAAGTAGGCCTATTTACTTCACCATATATGACTAAAATTAATGAGTCAATTTCTATTTCAGGTGAAGATATTAGCGACGAAGACTTTATGGAAATTATTGATAGGCTAAAGGAACCATTAAAAAGACTTGATGAAGAAGGTTATCATAACTCTTATTTTGAAGTTCTCACAGCTATAATGTATATATATTTTTACGAAAAGAAAGTAGACCTTGCAGTTGTTGAAGTTGGTCTTGGAGGTAGTCTTGATTCGACAAATATTATTAAAAAGCCTAAGGCTTGTGTTATCACTACTATATCCAAAGATCATGTTCAAATTCTTGGTGATAGCCTAGAAGAGATTGCGGGAAATAAGGCGGGAATAATTAAAGAAGATAGCCGAGTTTTCTTATATCCAAAAGAGGGAACTGTTAAAAAAGTTTTTACAGATAAGTGTGAACAAAGCCATAGCAAGCTTTATACTTATGATAAAAACGAGATTGAAATCTTAAAGCTAGGATCTACTTACAACGAATTTAACTTTAGGGACTATAAAAACATAAAAACATCTTTAACTGGTATCCACCAAGTTTATAATGCTGCAACAGCCTTATTATGCCTCGATCACATAAAAGATGAGTATAATCTTACAAAAGATGATATTTATAAGGGGCTTTTTAGGGCAGACAATCCTGGTAGGCTTCAAATGATATCAAAAAAACCAAGGATTCTTCTAGATGGATCGCACAATAAGGAAGCCATTGACGCTTTAATCAAGTCCCTAGAAAATTATACTTATGACAGATTGATTGTCGGTTTTTCCATACTAAAAGATAAGGATTACCCTTATATTATTGAAAAATTATCGAAAGTTGCTGGTAAGATTATCCTTACACAAATAGAAGATAATCCAAGGGCCTTTGACCTAGATGATTTATATGAAATTGTTAAGGAAAAATTTGATGATGTAGAAAAAATAAAAGACCCAATCGAAGCCTATAACTTTTCTAAAAAGATTGCTTCTGATGAGGATCTAGTAATATGGTGTGGTTCCTTGTATTTGGTAGGTAACTTACTTAAATATGAAAAAGAAAGTTAAACTATTAATCAAATTTGCTCAAGAATTAAACTAGAGCAAATCTGATATTTCTTTGAAGAAAATTGAGGCTTCAAGCGTGTTTGAGTCTCTTTTTTTGATGGTTAAAATATTTAGATTCGATTTTGCCCTAGTCATAGCTACATACATTAGGCGTCTTTCCTCTTCTAATTTGTTGGCATAGTCCTCATTATCTACAATCATCGGAAATTCATTTTTGACAAGATTTATGATATAAACATTGTCATACTCAAGCCCCTTGGACCTATGGATTGTAGAAAGGATAAGATTTGATGATTGAGATTTGCAATATTTATCAAGATAGGCGATTTTTTGGTCAAATTCTTTCTTGTTAGATAAACCCTTGGTGAAATTTACAATTGATTCTATATAGAGGTCTTTATTTACGATTTCCTCCCTATATCTTTTAGAAAAATTATTGATGTAAGTTTTATAATCCATGTACTTGTAGATGAATGATATCTTCTTATCTAGGCTAAGTTTTCTAATATGTTTGAGTTGCTTTTCCTTTGTTATCAAAGCTTCAAGCTTGTAATCTTCTAAGTCCATCCCATATAGATGTTGAAAAACGTCCTGACCTAGGGATTTAAAAGCTAACTTTTCGACATCCTCCTTAGTTAGAAAGCTAGATATTTTATAATAAATTTCGCCAAACAAATCCGTCCTATAGAAGTCTTCTGAAAATTCTATAATATTAAATATATCTTCTATGATTTTAGATTTAAAGAAATTTAGATCAGAAAATTGCACAGAAAAGTCAATACCATCTTCCATTAAGAAAGAAATTAAATTTATGGCTTGGATGTTATTTCTAAATAAAATAGCATTTTTCTTATTCCAATCCAGACTTTCTTTTATAAATTTATATTCTTCTTTTACATTTTTTACGACTTTTAGCTTAACATTTGAGGCGAAGCTATTATTTGTAAATAAATTTTTCTTGTATCTAAACTTATTAATCTCTATGAAATTCTTAGATAAGTTGACAATATTTGCACCCGACCTATGGTTTTCGTCCATGACAATAATCTTAGCATCGTGATAGGTCTTTTTGAAATTTAATAAGTAGGCTACATCGCTTGCCCTAAAGGAATAAATGGATTGATCATCATCAGCTACAATCATTAAATTATTTGAGGGGGCTGCTATTTTTTCTATAATTTTAAATTGAATTAGAGAAGTATCCTGACCTTCGTCAAGCTGAATATATTTATACTTATTTCTTATAGATTTTAGGAGCCTTTCATCATTGCTAATTAACTTTAGGGCTATAATTTGCATATCATCGAAGTCTATATAAAAATTTTTTATCTTAAAATTCTCATAAGCCCTGTATATCTTGATACAATTTTTAATCTTTGAATTTTCTAGATAGGACTCGTCTAGCATGGCATTTTTCATGTAGGACATATCTCTAAAAAATTCGTTTAGATCTTCGTTGCTAATTTTTTTATTATTAAATTTAAAAAATAGATAGCTAATTATATTGTACTTGTTGTAACTTGTGTCAGATTCTAAGAGTCTGAGACTTCTGTTATTTTTCTTTAAATAGTTTCTTATAATTAGATAGCAAAAAGCATGGATGGTCATAAAGTTAGTCTTTTTTGAGTCATATCTTTCTTCCATATCAGTAGCTTGATTCTTGGAGAAGGTGATTGTCAAAATATGGCTGGGATTGATTCTTTCTGACAGGTATTTAATTCTTTCTAAAAGCATGGTAGTTTTACCTGCCCCAGGGCCTGCTAAAACTAAAACAGGGCCATCTATATGCCTACTTGCTATAATTTGTTTGTCTGTTAACTTCATATCTTTATTTTATCATATTAATTTATTTAAAAATATGTTAAAATAGAAGAAGAATAAAAAAAGATGGGGGAAATAATGCTTACACAAAATTTTTTGAAATCAAGAACATCAACTAGAGACTTTAAAGAAGAAAAGCTATCAAACGATTTGATAGAAAAATTAAATAAGGAAATGAGTGATTCTGCCCTAAAACATGGTGAAGAAGACATTAACTTTGCCCTCCTTACAAATTGTGAGGAAGTCTATCAAAAGCTTCAAGGCTTTGCTGGTTATAAGGGTATTATGATAAAAGCACCAGCCTATATCGCCCTTAATACACTTAATAATAAGCCAGAAACCTACGTTAAGGCTGCCTATGCAATGGAAGAATTAATCACTAAACTTAATGAGCTAAGTCTTGGTAATTGTTGGATAACTCTAAGCGAAGTAAGTGAGGAGATTAAAAAATCTGCTCTCAAATATGAAAATGGAGATGTTTCAATACTTCTTGCTATTGGACACCCAATGGATGAAAGCTTAAAGGAGCATAAATATTACGATAGACTTGCTAATTCTGACCTAGTTTACCTTGATAATTTTAACCAAGCTGCAAGTGATGAAGATTTAGAGCAAAGAGGACTAAGCAGTATCTTTGACTATGCAAAATACGCTCCATCTGCTTACAACAGTCAACCTTGGAGATTTTTAATCGAAGGTGATAAGTTATCTATCTACATTAAAGACTATGCTGGAACTGTAAATTTAATAGATGCAGGTATAATAATGTATTATATAGATGAACTAGGAAAAACAATAGCATCCAACAGCAAATGGGATATCAATCCAGTATTGGATGCTAAGGAATACACCTTTATAGCAAGCAAAAATTTATAGAATAACGGACGCTTTAGCGTCCTTATTTTAATGGAGGAGATATAATTGATAAGAATATATACAGAAAAAGATTTTGAAAAAATGAGAAAGGCAGCAGAAATTCTCTGCCAAACCCACTTGGCTATAAGAAAAATCATTAGACCTGGTATAAGGACAATTGATTTAGACAAATTTGCTAATGAATTTATTATAAAGCATAAAAAGGCGATTCCAGCCCAACTAGGTTATGGAGGTTTTCCTTATACCCTTTGTATTTCAGTTAATGATGAAATTTGCCATGGCTATCCATCCGACTATGTAATAAAAGAAGGAGACATTGTATCAATAGACAATGTAGTTAACCTTGATGGGGGCCTAGCAGACTCATGCTGGACTTATACTATTGGAAAGATGAAAGAAGAAGATCAAAATCTTGTTGACTGCGACCTTGAAGCCCTAATGAGGGGGATAGAAGCTGCGAAAGTTGGAAATAGGATAGGTGATATTGGTCATGCTATCCAAGAATATGTTGAAGAAGAAAATGGATTTTCGGTTATAAGAGATTTTATAGGTCATGGTATAGGAAAGGAAATGCACGAAGACCCACAAGTTCCTCATTATGGTAAAGCAGGTAGGGGAGCTAGGATTCAAAAGGGCATGGTCTTTACTATTGAACCAATGATAGCTGCAGGCGACTGGAAAATGAAGGTAGATGATAATGGTTGGACAGCAAGAACTAGGGATCACTCTAACTGTTCTCAATTTGAACACCAACTAATCATCCATGAAGACGGTCCAGAAATAATCACAGATCAAAGTAAGTATGAGCTTACTGCTAGTGATCTAGAATTTATTGAAGCTTACAAGAAAAGAAATAATTTATAGAAGGGGCTGTTGCAAAAGTCCTGACACAGAAAAAAGGCGAGGAAAGTGAAATCCT
>NZ_CAMUDP010000015.1:0-46433 GCF_947087635.1 Anaerococcus tetradius | reverse complement strand
CAGAAAAAAAGTGATGAGCAGAATAGATTTACCTATTCTGCAACATCACCTTTTGCTTGCTTCTAGGATAGCTTTTTTAAGTAATTTGTTGTAGGCCTCGTAGGCGTCAGTGTGGCCATAGAAGTGAACCCCATCTGTTCCTTGATAGTATTCTGGATGCTTCATAGCTTCTTCTTCCCAAGGCATATAGGTTACGAATTTGTATTTTTCTGCTATTTTCTTCATGGCGACACTAACCCTGTGAGGTTGTTCGTAGCGATTGTCGTAGCAGGAAACTACAATTACTTTTGTTCCCTTTGGCACAGCCTTAATCATCTTATCTAATGATGTTTCTGGGTCTTCAATAGCGTTAGTTCCTAGGGCGATAACTACTATTTTTCCTAGATTGTTTTCTTTTACTGCTTCTTTTATCAAATCCTCGCCTGTTTCAAGGAGTCTGCTTCCTTCGGCATTTACTGAAGTTCCCTTTATATTTTCTTCTATATATTCCCTATTACCCAAAAGAACTGAGTCTCCAAAGACGGTCGTATTTACTTCTCCATCTTTTAATGCTTGGTCAGGATTTTCTTCTTCGAATATCTGCCTATCCAAGTCTTTCTTATCCTTCTTTATTTGATCAAGGTCTTGTTTGACAGAAGATATCCAAATATTTTTTTCTAGACTTACCATATCAGCTGAAGCAAAGCTTAGGCCTGATGCACTTACAAAAGAAATAAGCATAATTGCTGAAATAGTTGCCATTCTTACCCTTGCCTTTGGATTTACTTTAAGCTTCATAAAGCTTATCTCATCTCCCCTGAAGAATGGTTCGAATATGTGGTAGTTAATGGCAACCAGAAGGCCTGTAAAAATTAAGGTTAACAAGAAGGCTGTTGGCTTGTTGGCAAAACTTTTCATGATGACAAAGATTGGCCAATGGGTGAGGTAGATTGAATAAGTGTAAGGTGAAATTCTCTTAACTATTCCTACTTCATCTGTGTCTTGATTAGAAAAGGCTGCAAGAATGGCTATAATAGTCAACAAGTCTGTTAGGAAAAATCCTAGAATGTAGGTTATTTTCATATCATAGGAAAGAGCGAAGGACATTATTAGGATGATGATAGCACATCCTATAGTCGCCTTGCTATAAGGAATCTTCCTAAAGCCAAATCTTTTGACAAAACAAGCAACAATAGCTCCCATAAAGAAGGAAGACAATCTTGTAAAGTCTGAGAAATAGACGAAAGACCTATTTTTATCAAGGGCTGTAAGAATTATAGTAAGGCCTAGGCTTAATACATAAAGAATAAAACTTACAAGGAAAAACCTATTGGAAAAGGTCTTTTTTACATTCTTACTTTTTTCACTCATCCTGTAGATAAAGTTAGTTATAATTGGCCAGAGCAAGTAGAAATGGATTTCTATTGCCAAAAACCAAGTATGAAGGAAGATGTGGCTTATAAATTGGGATTCATAGGAGCCTCCTGTAAGAATTTCGTAGTAGTTACTTGTAAAGGAAAGGGCTGCTATAAACTGGTCAAAAAAGTGGACAGTGTAGTCCCTATTTATGAAAATTGCCAAAATACTAACGACAAAGACCATAAAAAACACCCCAGGAAAGATTCTAATAAATCTCTTCTTGTAGTAAGAAACTAGGTCGATTTCATCCTTAGTATAGACTTCATCAAGGAGGTGAAAGCTTACCAAAAATCCTGAGAGGACAAACATTATATTTACTCCAAGAAAACCTGCTGGGAGAAATTCCTTGAAAATATGATAGACTAGGACGAGTCCTATGCCATAGACACGCAAATAGTCCAAACCCTTAATTCGCATTTTTTTCTTCCTCCCACTTGCCATTTACCTTCTTGTAAACTCTACCATCGTTATACTTTATCTTAACTTCCTTCTTATCCTTTATATAATAATAAGAATCTCCTATGTAGACTCCTTCACCAACAAGACGTCCCTTTTTGAAATCTCCCTTATAAAGACCTTCCTTAGTCTTTAGGACTCCCTTGCCTTGAAACTTACCCCTATAAAGCTTACCTGTATAAAGCAAACCATCTGCCAACTTGTAGTTAGTAACATTTTTAGTCTTTGGCTTTAAAATCGTATAAAGACCACCGATAATAAAAATTCCAAGACAGAGTTTGGCAAAATATGATAAAAACTTCTTATAATCCATAATCATTCAATCTCTTCCAAAAATCCTTCCACGTCACTCTTCTTTGTCCTAAAGGTCGTTACAAGCCTAATCCTATGACAAGTATCAAAAGAATCCACTATTTCAAACTTAGCTAGATTTTGCCAAAGCTTTAGCTTATCATGGTCTAAGTCTAGAAAAATTTGGTTAGACTCAAAAGCAGGATTTAGCCTATAGCCTTTTTTCTCAAGACCTTCTGCCAAAAGTTTTGCCATAAGATAAGCATGCCTTGAGCCCTTTAAGTAGAAATCTTCTTCTGAAAAGACCCTCTCCCACATAAGCCCTGAGATAAAACCCTTGGCAAGCATGGCGCCTTTTTGCTTGATAAGTTTTAGGACGTCCTTTTTTAAGTCATCATTAACTATTACTAGGGCTTCCCCAAAAAGAAAGCCTACCTTAGTCCCTCCCAAGTAGAAAATATCGCACATCTTAGTTAAATCTTTCATAGTATAATCGCACTTATCACTAGCAAGGGCTGCTGCAATTCTTGCTCCATCTATAAAAAGATACATGTCATGGGCCTTGCAAAAATCGTATATATCCATAAGCTCGGCTTTGCTATAGACTTCTCCAAGCTCTGTCGTATTTGAGATATAGACCTTCTTGGGCATAGTTGTAAACTCTGTATCAAACTTTCCAATTTCATTTTCAAGAATTTTTCTACTAAGCTTACCCGAATCAGCATAACAAAGCTCGACCTTTATTCCTGTAGCTTCAATTGAGCCTGCCTCGTGGCCCTTGATATGACCAGTCGCAAGGGCTAGGATAGAATCCTGCTGACGCATACCACAAGAAGCTCCAATAATATTTGCAGAAGTTCCGCCAGGAAGAAAATGAATATCGACACTATCATCCGCCAAGGCCTTCCTAATAAGAGCTTTGGCCTTGTCACTATGATAGTCAAAACCATAGCCGATATTAAATTCATCCATATTTTCTTTCAAAAAATCCAAAATTTCTGGATAGCAAATCGAATTATAATCGTTAACAAAAAAATACATAAAAACTCCTTTCCTATATTATAACAAAGTGCTTGGAAATATGGAAAAGTTTTTAAAACAAAATTTTTATCATCGGAAAAAATATTTTAGTTTTTCCTTACTTTTGCAAAAATAATTCTCTTTACATAAAAAACCATGGATAAGCTAATCATCCATGGAAATTTTCGAGTGATTGTAAACTATTAGAATTTAAAATCGAAATATCTTTCTACAGCCTCTTGTTGGGTGCCATATTTTAATTTTTCTACCGCCTCTTCTCCCTCTATTATACGAGCTAGTTCTAGGGCTAGATAATTTGTAACTGCTGCTCCCCTTCCTGTAGTGATATTTCCATCTGTCACTACAATCTTATCATCAATATAAGTTCCCGTCTTATCCATCTCTTCCTTCATAGCTGGAAAAGAAGTTGCTTTTTTGTCTGTCAAGATTCCTGCCTTGTTTAGGACAACTGGGCCTGCACATATTGCTGCGATAATTTTTCTTTCTTTATTAAAGTTTTGGATAAGATTAATGACCTTCTTATTATCTCTCATTGAGTAAGCGCCATCAGTTCCACCAGGTATATATAGACCAAAGTAGTCATCTGCTACGATTTGATCAAAGGTTAAATCAGCCCTAAAGCTTACCCCTTGGCTAGTTTTTAAATCTAGGCTTTCTTCAGTAGAGACTATATCGACACTTAGGCCTAATCTTCTGAGATAATCTACTGGGGTAAAAAGTTCTATTGTTTCATTTCCATTTGTTGCTAAAACTAAAAATTTTTTCATCAAAACTCCTTATATTCATAATCCTACTTATGGTAGGGATGGCCATTAATAATCCTAAAGGCCCTATAAATTTGCTCGGCAAGTATAACCCTCATTAGCTGGTGGGGATAGGTAAATCTGCCAAAAGAAATCTTCTTATTCGCCCTTTGGCTTACCGACTTAGCTAGGCCATTTGACCCACCTATTACAAAAACTAAATCACGACCTGCCCCATCTAGCATTTCTTCTTTGATAAAGCCTGCAAATTCTTCGCTAGTCATCTCCTTAGCTAGGATTTCTAGACTTACTAGATAGGCGTCATCCTTTATTTTGGAGAGGATTTTCTCTCCTTCCTTAGCCTTAATCTCTTCTAATTCTTTGGCTGAAAGACTCTCTGGAGCCATCTGGTCAGGGACTTCTATGATTTCAAGACTATTGTAGCTAGCCATTCTCTTTAAGTATTCAGAAAGGGCATCCCTGAAAAATTTCTCCTTGATTTTTCCTACAGCTACTATTTTTATATTCATTAGTCTTCCTTGATATAGGATATAAATTCCTTATAGACTTTGGAGTAGCCTTCCTTGAGTAGGGCGTCCTTGATATAGTTTTTGATTTCACTAGTCTTATAAACTTTTCTAGGATCATTATCTAGACTGTCAATCACATCGTCTACTATTATTCCTATATCAGATGTAGTCATAGCTGCCTTTTGAGAAGCTACTGCATCTTTTATTGACCTTTCTATCTTTTCTTTGGAAAACTTCTCCACAGAACCAGACTTCTTGATAACATAGGTGTTAAGCTTATCTTCCAACATATCCGCTACTAGGTCGACATCTAGACTTTGTAGGTCTTTTTTTATATCATCAAGACTTAACTTATTTTCTAGTAAATACTTCTTAATCTCTGCACTTAATTTACTCATCATTTCCTCCTCGCTTTATATATTTATACCCACTGTGATTTATAAGCACAAAAAAACGAGCTTAATTTTTCGCCCGTTTGCCTATTTATATGAAGATTGATTTAAAAAGTAAATCCAAGCTAGAGTCGAGGTAGAAGCTTTGCTTCTTACCTGAGTATCTTTTCTTGATCTTTTGTTTGCTTGGATATTAGATTTGCTAGTTAGATCTCTCCTAACTTCGTTAGTTCGAAATGGCAAGGCGGAGTCTGCCATCAATTCACTAATGTTCATTGTGGCAAGGACCATTAGAAATGACCGGTGGGCAAACTCTCTCCTTTCGCTTCGCTCGCTCTGTCGAGATGATTTTTAAAATTTATTTTCCTCTCTAGATCTCTCGTCGCTTCCTATGGAAGCTCTGTCGAGATGATTTAACTTGCTTTTAATCAAAGCAAGTTAAATCAATTTGCTCTTAGGGCTTCTATTGCTGATAGTTTTGTTGCTCTTCTTGCTGGGATGTAGCCTGCGAGTACTCCTACCATTGATGAGAAGCCTACTCCTACTAGGGCAAGCCAGATTGGTATTAGGATAATTTTATTAGATGCTTCTCCCGCAAATATACCTGAATTTGCTGCCAGTTTGTTTATTACAAGTCCTATGGCAAGGGAGATTATTAATCCTACAATCCCACCGAAAAGTCCTATAAAGCCAGATTCGATTAGAAACATAGACCTGATATCTCCAATGGATGCTCCTATTACTTTCATTACTCCTATTTCTTTTTGTCTTTCATAGATACTCATAAGCATGGTGTTGATTATGCCTATGGCTGATACTATGAAGGCAACCGATCCTATTCCGCCAAGGATTAGGGTTATTACAAGACTTGTTTTTTTGACTTCTTCGGCAGAGCCTGCTTCTGATTGAGTTTGAAAGCCAGCTTTTCTGATTTGCTCTTCGACATTTTTAAGGTCATCGACATCTCCTACTACTACTTTGAGATTGTCATAGTCGATTTTATCCCTGCTTTTATGTTCAATCGGTTTTCCCTGATTATCAAAATTTTGGTTAAGTTGGGAATTGGCAAGTTTTTTGTCTTCCTTTTGAAGTTTTTTGTAGAAATTCTCATTTATTAGAGAAGTCCATCCCGTGATAAAGGATTTGGCATTCATCTTTCCAGCAAGTTCTACTGCTAGGTCTACGAATTGGGGCTTATTGTCCTCATTATTTTGCTCATCCTTGCTTGTGAAATTGACTCCATCGTCACTTTCATCTCTCCATCCTAGCCTAAGAATGTACTTGTGTTTTTGGTAGTCAAAGTCATTGACCGGTTCTTCTGAGTAGCCACCATTAGACCTTTTAATCTTAGATGCTTTAACTTGCGAACCTAGGAGGATTTTATCTTCAGATTTATTCATCTTACTTCCCCAATCAAGCATATCGCTTGTAATTTTGTCTATGACCTTGTCGGGAACAACTTGGATTTCACCATCTATGCTATATGATTCGTCATCTTTAAGTAAAATTTGACTGTAAAAGGACTTGTAGGGAACAACTACCTTTACTCCTTTGATTTGTTCTAGCTTAGAAATGCTCGCTTCATCAACCTTTGTACTTCCACCATTATTTTCCGTTAGAATGGTGATAGAGGTTAGCCCACCAAAGGAGTCTATCATGTCCTTTTGTTTTTGGTTGATGCCTAGGGCAAAGGCCATCATGAGGATGATGGAGCTTGCACCGATTACTACGGATAGGATGGTCAAGATAGTCCTCGATTTTCTTCTGACTAAGTTTCTTAGGGCCATCGTAAGTCTATCACTGATCTTCATCTTCTATTATTAGCTCCTCGTCTTTCTTAGCTTTCATTTTCTTTCTTATTAGGATTAATAAGAGGGCAGCTATGATTATTATTCCTATCCAGAGGAAGGGTGAAGCTAAGACTGATGAATTAGTTTCTTGAGGGGCATCTCCCATCATTTCTCCAGTTTTAGGATCGACTGATCCTTCTTTACCTGGCATAGATCCCATTACTTCTCCCTTAAATTCCTTGGTCTGCTTGAAGATTTTACCCCTTGAGTCTTCGTAGATTATTTCGATTTTGCCAGATATCTTGCCTTCTTTTGTTGGAGTGATGTTGCAAGAGAAACTTTCCTGACTTCCTGCATTGAAGTTTCCTATGAATCTTTCGTCTTCATCGGCTGTAAAGCCTTCTCCCTTGACCCTTACCATAACTGTGCTTAGGTTATCCTTGCCAGTGTTGTAGATATTTACAGAAAGAGAGCTTGGTGTACCTGCACTTAGGTCATTTAGCTTTACCTTACCAAAGTTTACTCCCGACCTTTGGGTAACTGGGATGCCTATAGTTTCGACACTCTTGTATTGGTTGCCGAGATAGTCTTCATACTCCATAGTCAAATTAACTACATAGGGACCAGGATTTGCGTTTGGTAGAACGCTCATTGTTATATCCTTGCTAGTCCAGTTGCCAGGATAAATGGCTGATACATAGAAGGTATTTGACCTATCTACTGGAGTAAAAACTGATCCATCGGATACAAGGTTGTTATTATTTGAGCCTGAGCTTTGGGGAGCTTGGGCTAGGGTCTGTTCCAAGGTTACCTTTAGATTGTAAATAGTATTTTCATTGTTGGTGTTGTAGAGGGTGAAGGATAAATCAAAATCTTCACCTGCTTGGACAATCTTGGGATTTAGTTCGTAATCTGATATGATTAGCTTAGGTTGATTTCTAATAGGGCCTTGTTGGACAGATTCGGAAGCATTTTCTTGGCTTTCTGTCCTACTTGTTTGGCTTTCGTTTGCGGTGTTTGCATTACCCATCATTTTCTAATACCTCATCTATTGTTAGTTTCTCGTGGATTTTATCTAAGTGTCCATCTCTCATAAAGAGGACTTTGTCTGCAAATTCTGTCATTTCATCATCATGGGTTACCATAATGAAGGTTTGTTTGTTCTCTCTTGTAATATTTTTAATAAGCTTCATTACCTCAAAGCTAGTCTTGGTGTCAAGGTTTCCTGTTGGCTCGTCCGCAAAAATTATCTTTGGCCTTCCAACAAAGGCACGAGCAATAGATACCCTTTGCTGTTGACCACCAGATAGCTCGTTCGGTCTATTGTCCATCCTATCAGCTAAACCTACTTGCTTTAAAATTTTATAGGCTTCCTTCTTTCTATCTTCCTTATTTAGGCCCTTAAAGGTTAAGGGAAGGGATACATTCTCCCAGGCTGATAGATAGGGAAGGAGGTTGTAGGACTGAAAGACGAAGCCGATATTTAGATTCCTAAACTTAGTTATCTGCTCTTCGTTAAGATCAGTTAGGGAAATATTACCATACTTGATAGTCCCCTTGGTCGGTCTTTCAAGGCCTGCTAGCATATTTAGGAGGGTAGATTTACCAGAACCACTAGTTCCTAAAAGGGCAACAAACTCGCCCTTTTCTATATCTAGGTCTATCCCATCTAGGGCCTTTATAACATTACCGCCTAGCTTGTAATATTTTTTAAGCCCCCTAATCTCAATTAGGCTCACTAATTTTCCTTTTCTTCTTCTCTCTTAAAGTGAGGATTTTTCTCCTTGATATATTCTTCATAAAGCTTATCATCTAGAACTATATCTATTTCACCGATTAGATTTTCTACATTCTCTTCGGTAAATTTTCTCTTAAAACTGTAAAGACCATCACTATCATCAGCCTCAAAAATTCCGCCCATATCATAATAAGCATAGTCATTTTCTGAAGCGTACTTAACTTCTTCGTAGTTTATCTGATAATTTTGACCCATATCCTTATGCTCATCACTAGAGCCACCATAAAGGGCAAGGGCCCTGTTTCCATAACAAATTAGCATAGATGAGCAAAGGGCATCATCCTCATAAAAACAAGCTGATAATCTAATCTCGTCCTTGTAATTATCATAAAGGGCCTTGAAATACTCATAAGGTCTGTGGTTGATTCCAGCTCTTTCGGCAGTTTCTACTACTTGTTTGTAGAGAATATCCACCCCTTCTTCGCCCAATTCCTTAGTAACTATCCCATCCCTGTAAGACTTTCTTGTATGCTTTCTCGTATTTTTAGAAAAATTTGCAAAAATTTCTTCCGCATCTCTTCCCTTAATATCCAAAACCATATTAAGAAGGGGTTGGGAAGATGTGGTCTTATCGTGCCTAATTACAATCCCCTCATCCTCATAAAGTTTAACGAGCTTTTCGTCAAATCTTACAAGAGGATCAATACGAAGGAGGAAGCCGTCATTTTTCCTAGCAAAATCGCTAGCCTCTCCTATAAGTTTTTTCACAAGGTCTATATCATGAAGGTCTGCAACAGGCCCTCTTGTTGCATAGAAGAAATTCTTTCCAACCTTGCCATCCCTAATATAAATAACAGAAAGAGCTCCCTTAATCTCGCCTTCCTCTTCGACATAAAAATATACGCTATTCCAATTCGCCTTAATATTTGCCCAACGCATATCCTGCATAAAATTTCCATATTCTGAATTTTTAATAAAATCATTATATTTTTTCACTAAATCAGGATTATTTTTATCTAAAATCATATATTACTCACTTTCAATTTTTAATAACCGAACTGTTATGGTCTGTACCATACACTAACTAAAGTATAACAGAAAGCTAATCACTTTTCAATAATAACTTTCCTAGTTTCTATTGATAAATAACTCTTCCTTCATCATAAAACCAAGTAATCTCCCTACACTTTCCATCATAGATTTTAAAAATCTTATCCATGGATTCTGATAGGCCATCCATAGCCTTCATCTTTTCATAAGAAGCCCAAAAAAGTCTTCCCTCACGATTTTCTTCGATAAGCTTTCCAGAAAACTCATTAGTCTTATAAATAAAGCCCAAATCCCTATTCTCTCCATAAATCCAACTAATCACACCAACAAGCTTAGGATTTTTGATATCGAGGTTAGTTTCCTCCTTGGCCTCCCTTATCACAGAATCAGTAAGGCTTTCGCCTTCCTCGACCTTGCCCCCAGGAAAAGTAAGCCCTTCCCAGCCATACTTTTTAACCTTATCAAGAACAAGAACCCTCTCATTAACATCATCACAAATCATTACCATATTCATTAACTTTATATTCATAACACCCTCACTAACTTTTTCTTATCTTATTATTATATATTAATAATAGCTGAGTTAAAAGGAAAAAGGATAAATCGAGAATAAGACCTAGTTGCTTTGGATTTTTGATTTGGGATTTATTAGTTGGTATTATAAAAAGCTAAGAGCTTAAATGCTCCTAGCCTTTAAAAATTCATCCATATTGTAATAACAAGATTTATAGGATTTTCATCCTTTTATCGCAATAAATCGCTAGATGTCTTTATCCTCCTTGTTATTGTCCTTTTCCAGATGATCTAATGGCATTTGCGATGATAATTTTCTAGCCTCTTTCCATGTGGGATAAAATTCTTCTACTAAAGCATGAAATCTATTAGTGTGATTTTTTTCTATCAAATGAACCAACTCATGAGTAATGACATATTCTAAACATTCCATGGGTTTGTTTACTAATTGAAGATTTATCCATATTCTTTTCTCAGCAATGTTACACGTCCCCCATTTTGTTTTCATATTCTTAACCCTATACTCATTAGCTTTTAGGTCTGTATTTTTTTCACATTTAGCAGTAAAGTCTTTTGGAATAATATTTCTTCTGTCTATAATTTTTTCAATGTTTGGATTTGTAATTTCCTATAAATCTTTAAAGATAATAGGACTTAACTTTTTGGCAATTGAATCAAATAACTTTAGATTTATATGTCCACATTCTTTAGTCTTATTATGATTTTTTGCAATAGGAGAGCTTATAATATTTTTATAATAAATTTTTAAATACGAACGTATATAATTTTTCTATATTTTTCATAAAAAAACTGACCTCCTTTAGTTAGTTTTTAGGTCTAACTTTTGGGGGGGCAGTTCAACTTTTAAGGTCATTTTTTTACACATGAATTTTGAAAATTTAAAAAGCATCCCTTAGGATATTTGCTAAATCAAATTTTGTTACCAAGGCTGGATTTGTTGGTGTGCACCTGTCATTTAGGGCTGTAAGTGCCATTTTATCTATTGAATCTTGGTAAGTTTTTTCATCGATTTTCCCAAGGCCACTTAATTTTTCTGGAATATTGAATTTTTTATTCATTTCTTTAATGACTTTAATAAGGCAAGTGTAATCCCTATGATTTAATTTTTGAGCTAAATCATCTAATTTTTTTCTAGTATCATCGGAATTTTTGCAATTATATTCTATTACGTAAGGAAGAAGTATTGCATTTAATCTTCCGTGAGAAATATGGAAAGTTCCGCCAATTGTATGGGCTAGGGAATGGTTTATTCCAAGTCCTGCATTGTTAAAGGCAATTCCTGCCATATTTGAAACTTCGAGCATTTTTTCTCTAAGTTTTAACCTATCTCCATCATCATATACTTTTGGCAAAATTTCAAATACTGTTTCTATGCAAGTTTTTGAAAATGTATCAGTATATATTGATGCGTTTTTACTAATATATGCTTCTATTGCGTGAGTTAATACGTCCATTCCTGTATCAGCAGTAATAAAATTTGGCACGGTTTTTGTAAATTTTGGAATTAATAGGGCATAATCTGGAAGCATTATATCATCTATTAATACTTTTTTATCACTTCCAACAGTTACAACTGCAAAATTCGTTGACTCACTTCCTGTACCTGCTGTAGTTGGTATGGCAACAAAAGTTTTCTTTACTTTTTCTTCCTTGTATATATCAAAAATAATAGCCTTTGTAGCATCTATCGCAGATCCTCCACCAATTGCACAAACCAATTCAGGATTTGAAGCTTTTAAAGCTTTTTTTCCTTCTTCAACTAATTCTTGGCTTGGGTCTGGTTTGATTTCACTAAAAATATCATAAGAGATATTTTTATTTAGCAGGCTTGTTACTTGGTCTATCATTTTGCTTTCTACTACAAATGGATCTGTTACAAAAAATATTTTATTTACGTCTAAAGAATTTAAAATTTTTAGGCTATCATCTCCAACATTTATAGTAGGTTTTACTGAAAATGTCATTTATTTTCCTCTACTTTCATTTCTATCGGTATTAGTATCTCTGTTACATATTTTTCTTCATCTCTAAAAGTCCAAGAATCCACTACAAATCTTTCTATAACCTCTTTTGATAATTTATACCTATATTTTTTAGCCCAATTTATAAGTTTTTGATAGGATTTACTTAAATTTTCATATTTTCCAAAATGATAAATAGATCCATACATTCCATCTTTTATGGTGAAAATATCTTTTTGATCTTTGATAGGATTAACAGTTCTTTGAATGTATCGACCCTTTATAGGTCTATTATCGTTTTCGCACATTAATCTATCAATATAAGAATCAAAATAAAACATAACAGGACCTGTGATCTTGTTATCTTTACTTTTTACAAAATTTGCAAAGTCTAAATCTAGGACAGTATCTTCATAGTAAAAATCAAAATCCATAGGATAGGAAATTAATTCGCTTTCCTTTATGTATTTAATACTTGGAGTGTTGTTTCCTATTAGGAAGGCAGACGAAGCCTCTGATATTAGCTCGTTCCAATCTTTTATTATCGTTAATCTTTCATCTAATCTTTTTATTTCTTCACTAGTTCTTTTAATAAGTTCATTAAAGGTCTTGCTAACATCATTATATTCTGTATTAGAAATAAAATTTCTAATCTCATCCAATGTGAAATCCATAAATTGTAAATATTTTATTAAAGAAATTACAAGTATAGTTTCATCTGTATAATATCTATATCCATTTTCTTTAACAAAATCTGGTTTAATAAGCCCTATACTTTCATAATGTCTTAAGGTTCTCGTAGATACTTGTGCTTTATTTGAAGCTTCACCAATTGAGTATGGTTTTTCTTTTTTGATCATTCTTACTCCTTAATATTTAGTCTTCCAAATAAATATTTTGTATTATCATAAATATTCTCTTCTAAGTTAAAAGGAGGATGATTTATCATCTCTTCAATAGCCCACAAAGTTTTTAAAGACAAAGAAGAAATTTCAGCTATATAATAATCATAAGATGAAATTTTCTTATCTTCAGACTCTCTAGGCCTTATTTTTTCTAGTTCTTTTGGAGTATCTGTTGACTTTGACTTTAGGATATTTTTAATTTTTTCTAAAAGATGAATCTTAACCGGTGATAAGTCTTCTAAGTTTTCTTTAATAATTTCAAACTTATCCTTATCTGTAAATTCCATCATTCTAGCATACTTATCAAAAATGGGATTAAAATCATTTTTTTCTGCTTTTTTTAAGTCCTCGTATAAATAATTTATAACTTTTTCATTATAGGCTAAATATTGAGCAAGCCTCATAATAAAAAATTCTTTAGGCGAATCTTGGCAAATTGCCCTACCATTTAATCCCCTAATCTTGTCAAAACTTTTCCATTCAAAGTCCAAAATCCAAGAAAGCTCATCGAAAATACAAGATAATTTATAATCATTAAGTATATATTTCATCAAGTTTTTGTCAATATTTTTAAATAAGTACCTCATATTAATTTCCTTTCACCAAATTAATAGCCCTAATTTGTGGATTTTTAATAGAATTTTGCACCTCAATTGCATGAGTTAATAAAAAATCATCATTTGACCTAGTGATTGACCTATATTTTAAAATGTCTTTTACATAAATACTTAACTTTTCACTCAAATATAAAAGATCTTTTTTACCATTTGCTAGGATAAATTTATTCATATCTTCAAATAATTGGCTAGGATAATAATTAATTT
This sequence comes from Anaerococcus tetradius, assembly GCF_947087635.1. Lineage (NCBI taxonomy): Bacteria > Bacillati > Bacillota > Tissierellia > Tissierellales > Peptoniphilaceae > Anaerococcus > Anaerococcus tetradius. Next base: position 32,780 of record NZ_CAMUDP010000015.1, on the reverse strand, counting down.
GTACTAATCTTTTGTATCTTAACTTATAATAAGGCATATAGACTTTTGCAAATAAAAAAAGTACTCCAAATAAAGCTTCCATAAACTCAGCCTTTGCAAAAAATGTTGCTGAAATATCACTTCTATCAAGAGACCTCTTCAAGTTATATTGTCCAGCTTGAGCCATTTGAAAAAGATAGGCAGCAAGTTTTTTTCTAATTACATCTTCTGGATAAAAATCTAATAAATATTTTCTATAAGCTGAAAATAATTTACAATTATCTAAAAAAATTTCTCCATTAGTGACAGTAGCAAGAAAAGATTCTGGAATTTTTAAAAAATCTATATCATTAATTGGAAACTTTCTAACTGATGTATATTTTTCATAAAAATCTTCTACAGAAAATAAACCTACTCTTTTATCTGTAATTTGTGAATCAATTCTTTTATATCCCAAAAATTCCTTTGGTAATTTTTTCAAAACAGATTCAATCCTATTTTTATAAATTTTAACATCATCTTCACTTAGCCAAATACAAAATCCAGGACCAAAATCATGATCTTTTGATATGTCATCATCTAGGCCAAAACACTCAGATCCTTCCCCAACAAGACCAATTGATGAAATATCTAAAATTTCAGGACAATTTTTTTTGAAAATAGGATAAGCTATATCATAAAAATATTTTTTTGATAAATCTATACCATTCATTCTATATCCCCTTTTTTTTAGCTTGCTTTAAGTTTTTAATTAAAATATCTTTAATTGGACCTTCGCCGACGGTTTCGTCAAATACTTCTAGAGCTTTTTCGTAATAATATGCAGATTTATAATATTGTTCATTATTATAATAAATATTTGCGGCTGTTGCGTAGGCATTAGCCAGGTGAGGAAGTCTTAAATTGTTTTTTTCATAATACAATATAGCCTCATTAGCATTTACCAAGGCGTCAGCAAATTTCTTTTTGAGTGTCAAAATTTCTGCAAGATTAATTTTAGATACAGCTATTTTTTCTTTATTTTCTATAATTTTTAGAGCATTTTCAATATCTTTTTGTGCTAAATCAAGCATATTTTTTGCCCTATAAGCTTGGGATCTATTGTTATATACACTTGCCATAAGATATTGTGTATCTTCTAATTGATTTAAAATATTTTCAGTTTCATACAAAACATCAATTGCCAGATCATAATTTTTAGCAACTATATGACAATTTGAAATATTTATTAAAAGACTAGCATAGTCTTTTGAAATAAATCCATAGCTCTTTAATACTAATTTTTTTATTACTTTATAAATCTTATAAGCAAAGTCTGTTTGTCCCTTTACTCTAAGAAAAGATGCGAGCTCATTACCGACAGCGATAATGGCTCTTTCATCTTTCAAACTTATAGTTTTGGAAAATTCTCCCATCAAAAATAGAAGAATTTCCTTGCCATTTGATTTATTAAACTTTAGCTTTAAATCTTTATAAAAGTTTGATAAATCATATTCCATGATTTTTATTTATTTTTTGGTAAAATTGATTCTACTTCTGTGTGTGGTCTTGGAATTACGTGAACTGATACTAATTCTCCAACTCTTTGTGCTGCTGCAGCTCCTGCATCTGTTGCTGCTTTTACTGCTCCTACATCTCCTCTAACTAATACTGTTACAAGTCCTCCACCAACGTGTTCTTTTCCTACAAGAGTAACGTTAGCTGCTTTTACCATTGCATCTGCTGCTTCAATACTTCCTACTAATCCTTTTGTTTCAATCATTCCTAAAGCTTCGTTCATTTTTTTCTCCTTTATATTTTTATTTTTTTATAAACTTATTTATTTACCTTTGAAGGCATTTACTAGTGAGTCAACCATTTCTTTTAATTCTTCTAAGTTTATCTCACCTGTTTCATTAAAGTTTGAAGATCTTCTTTCTTCTTCTGTTTTACAACTGTTACAACCTGTTGAATAGTCAAAATATTTTGCTTGATTTCCATAACATGGTAATGAGTTATTATTTAATGAAGAATTATTTCCATGATATTTTTTGAATATTTTATCTTCTTCAACAACTCTATCAGCATCTATTGTTCCATAAACTAATTTTTTTAAATTAACAAGGTGTTTTGGACCAACATTTTCAGATACGCTTGATCCTCCCATTGTTCCACAACCTAAAGTTAGGGCAATTGGAAGTCCTGTTGTAAGTCCTGTTCCTCCCATTGTTCCACCAGTATTTACAAGAATTCTGCTTGCTGGTTTTATAGCAAATTTTCTTGCTATTTCTTTATCTTCTGTATGTAGGCTCATTGTATGACCTATACCATTTTCTAAAAGTTTAAATGAGAGATCACAAGCTTCCCTCCAATCATTTACTGTATAAAAACCAAGTACTGATGTTAATTTTTCATAAGATAATGGATATTCTTTTCCAACTCCATATTGTTCACCAACAAGAACTCTAGTTCCACTTGGTATGCTAATTCCTGCAGCATCTGCTATAACTTCTGCACTTCTTCCTACAAAGTTAGGATTCATTGCAGTTCCATTTCTAAATAATAAGGCGCATACTTTTTTACATTCTTCATCAGTCATGAAATATGCTCCAGCTTTTTCAAATTCTGAAATAACTTCTTGTCTATTTGACCTTTCAACAATCAATGATTGTTCTGATGCACAAATTGTGCCGTTATCAAAAGTTTTTGATGCCATTATATTTCTAACAGCTTTTTTGATATCAGCAGTTTTTTCTATATAAGCTGGAGAGTTTCCTGCTCCTACTCCTATAGCTGGTTTTCCAGCAGAATATGCTGCTTTTACCATTGCTGGACCACCTGTAGCTATAATTAATTTAACTTCATCAGCATGCATCAACTCATTTGTTGCATCCATTGAAAGTTTTGTTAATCCTTGTACTATATTTTCTGGTGCTCCTGCTCTTACAGCTGCATCATTTACAATTTCAATTGCTCTTGATGTACATATCTTAGCTTTTGGATGTGGGCTAAAAATTATAGGATTTCTAGATTTTATAGCAATCATTGAATTGTATAAAACTGTTGCTGTTGGATTTGTTGATGGAACAATTCCCATTATCAAACCAACTGGATCTGCTACAGTAATAACTTGACCTTTTTCGTCAGCATCTACTATTCCTATAGTTTTTTGATTTTTAATTTCTTCATATAAAAGTCCACTAGCCATGTGGTTTTTATATATTTTATCTTCTACTTTTCCAAATCCAGTTTCTTCTACAGCAATTTCTGCTAATTCTTTTGCGTGAATTTCTCCAGCTTCTGCGATTGCTTTTATAATTCTATCAATTTGATCGAATGTATAATTTCTTAATTTCTTTTCTGCTTCAGCTCCTTTTCTAGCAAGATCTCTTGCCGCTTGGATTGAAGATAGATCAAAATCGAATTCTGTCATACTTACCTTCTCTCTATATTAATATTTTAAATTATTCTTTGTGTGGTAAGATTGTTTCAACTTCTGTGTGTGGTCTTGGGATTACGTGAACTGATACTAATTCTCCAACTCTTTGTGCTGCTGCAGCTCCTGCATCTGTTGCTGCTTTTACTGCTCCTACATCTCCTCTAACTAATACTGTTACAAGTCCTCCACCAACGTGTTCTTTTCCTACAAGAGTAACGTTAGCTGCTTTTACCATTGCATCTGCTGCTTCAATACTTCCTACTAATCCTTTTGTTTCGATCATTCCTAATGCGTCTAATTGTGCCATTTTTTTATTCTCCTTTTTTTCTTCTTTTTTTATATTTTTATTTGCAATTTTTTTTGTTACTTCTGCCTTTGCCTCTTCATCTTTTGCAGGCTCAGTTTTTCTTATTAGTTCTTGTTTTTTTTCTGTCATCTAAACCCCTTATATAACAATTTCTATAAAGTCTTTAGGACCTAAGCCTAGAGCATTGGCTTCTTCTTGATCAATATGACAATCAAGATATCCATTGTCTCCAACCCTAACGCTTACATTTTCAAGTACTGCTGATCTTTCGCCTCTAGTTCTTATTGAAACTATATCTCCATTTTTAAATCCCCTTTCTTTTGCTTGAAAATTATTAAAATGAATATGTCTTTGAGCAACTATTGCGCCTTCATTTAAAATAACAGATCCTTCTGGTCCTATTATTGTTACTCCTGGAGTATCTTTTAAATCTCCAGATAATCTAAGTACAGGTTTTATACCAAGTTTAAAGGCATCTGATCTTAGTATTTCTACTTGAGTTTTTTTTCTTGTTGGTCCTATTATTCTAACCTTCTCTATACAACCTTTTTTTGCTGCAATTGTTAGGCATTCCTTGCATGCAAATTGTCCTGGTTGTGATAGGCTTTTTATTGGTGTAAGCTCATATCCTTTCCCAAAAAGAGTATCTAAATCTTCTTGAGATAAGTGAATGTGTCTTCCTGATATTCCTACAGGAATTTTATAAAGGTCTATATTAACTTTTTGCTTATTTTTTTTGTAATTGTCTACTAGACTTTCTAGCAACTGACTTAATTCATTCATCCTATCCTATCATCCTTTCAATATCATTTTCAGATAATAGGCCTTGTTCTATACCTTGTTTTAGTATCTTATAAATTTGATCTTCTGATAAGACTGCTGATGATTGTTTATGGTCTTTGCTTTCTTTTTTTTCTTCTATATCATTTTTTTGATCTTTACAATCACATTTTTTAAATTCTATGCCAAGATCTTTTGCCAAGTCTTTGGCAGCAGCTGTGATTATTGTATTGTCATCGATATAGATTTCTTTTTCATTTTTTTTATTTAAGACTTCTTCTTGACTTATGAGTCTTTTCATCAAAACCTCCTAGAAATCACAATCCTCATCTATTATTCCAACTATAACAGCATCTACAGGAATTTTTTGATTTTGATTTTCCTCAAGAATTGCTCTTGCGGATGAGCCTTGGGTTATAATAACCCTATCTCCTCTACCGGCTCCTATTGTATCTACTGCTACTATTTTTTTATTTTTTTCACTTCCATCTAAAATTTCTACTAACATAAATTTAAGACCATTAAGTGAATCGTATTTTCTTGTAGCCCATACATTGCCTATAAGTTTTGCAATTACCATATATCTTTTTCCTTAATTTTTTCTTCAATATTTCTTAGGGCAACTTTAACTTCTTCCATCTCTCCAATTATTGCAAGCATAATCATATTTTGTGGACATGAGCCTCTAACATCTACTACTTCTACCCCACTAGTTTTGTAGGCTATATCACTTGCCACAGTCATTTCTATTAATTTCCCTTGAACAAGCCCTAAAGCTCCAGGATTATTTTCCAATTTGAATTTTGATCTATTTTTTATAATATCAAGTGTGGCTGGGCTTGGTGCTTTTATAAGTTTAATATCCATTTTTTAATCCTCTATAAGAGATAAAGCTATTCCTATTGGAGTTACAAACATAGGATTTGATGGCTTTAATATTTTTATTTTTGTCTTTTGACCAACATAATCTTCCATTCCACTTAAAAGTGCTGTACCACCTACCAAAACAATTTTATCTATTTTTTGGTCTTTGCTTGCATTTTCGATTATGGAAATTATTTTATCTATAACAGGTCTTACAACAGGAAATATTTCTTGGTGTTTTGAAAAATCTCTTTTTAATTCTTCTGCTTTATCAAAGTCAATTTTATATGCTCCTGATAATACTAAGGAAAAATGTGTTCCACCTGTGGCTTCGTCTAAAACTTTTACTACTTTTTCATTCTTTACTATTGATATTCCAGTTGTACCGCCACCGATATCTACTACAGCTCCATTATCAAGATTTAATAATTTATTTGCAGCTGTTGGCTCGTCTAAAACTTTTTCTACTATAAAACCACTTGACTCTGCTACATTTTTTACTGCTCCGCCGTCTATATTTTCTGTTCCTGGTGGGATAGCGCATCCTGCTATGAGAAGTTCTTCTCCTAGTTTTTCTTCTAGTTGTTTTTTTAACTTTCTTACAATATCGCAAGCTCCTATATAATCCACAACCATTCCATCTTTAACAACTTGAGCAAATTCGTATGCTCCTGCAACTGGTCTTTTATCTTCATCAAATACACACAAAACTATAAAAGCAGTTCCTATATCTATGCCTGTGTAAAGTTTTTTATTTTTTGTTTTTATAGGCTTTTTTATTGATTCTTCGAAGTCTTTTATGACTTTATTAACATTTTCTAAATTGATAAGCTTATCCTCCTTTGCTAATGTTTATAAACCAGATATAAAGTCTAAGAGCTATTTTATCTATAAAATCTTCATTGTTTTTTTCTTTAATTTTATTAAGTTTATCAATACCTTCTTCTATACTTATAAAGCTTTTAAGATATGGATTATCAAGATTCATATTCATATAAATATCTATAGCTTCACTTTTTTTACAATCTATTTTCTCTAGGTCTATAATTTCATTTTTAAAAATTTTTATCGCTAAGTCATTTAGATAAGTTGCAAATTTATGGTCAAAATCTCTAAGCTCAAAAGCAATTTTTTTAATTATTAAACTCACTTCTTCATCTAATTTTTCCTCATCCAAATTTTTACAAATCAGATTATCCCCAAGCTTATTTTGTTTCTTTTTTGTGTTTTTAGACTTTGTTTTATCAACTATATCTATCCTAAAATCTAAAAGAAATTGTCTAGCTTGTGGAGTTAGCTTACTACCTTTTTCAATGATGTATGAGTCAAAAGGGCTTTTTTTGTATTTATATCTTAAATTATCTTCTGTTATAAAAAGCATCTTTTTTCCTCAGTTTCTTTTATATATTTTCTTAATTTTTCTAGTCCCTTACCTGTCTTTAGTGATATCTCAAATATATAATCACTTCCAATAGCATTTGCTATTTGTCTTAATTTTTCTAATTTTACATCATCATAAAGATCAATCTTATTGATTATTGTAATTGTTGGTCTGGTAAATGATTTTGCAAAATTTGGTGGAAAATGACAATCTTTTTGTAAATCTATCATAAAAATATTTACTAAAGATTGATTTTGTCCAACCATAATCAAGGCACTATTTAAGTAGGGATTTTCTATATATCCTTCTGATACTTCAATAGTTTTTTCTCTAAATTGAAGATCTAAACTTTTTTTTGATTTGATATTTTCATCTTCAATTAAGCTTGCAAGACTTGTCTTTCCTACTCCATCATTTCCAGCTATTAACCACTTTCTTCTCATGACATTGTTACGGAACAAGAAGTAAATTTTAACATACTTTCAAAAGTATCTTTAACTGCTTGTAGGGACTGTTTTACGCTTTCATTATCGCCTTGTAAAAGAACGCATCCATTAAATCTGTCAATAAAGCAAACTTCAACGCTTGCAGCCTTTGCTGCTACATCGGCTGCTATAATTGAGCTTTCTGTTGGGGTTAAGGTCATAATTCCTATGGCATTTCCCTTATCCAAACCAATTTTTTCATTTACTGATGGATCTGGAGATGAAATAAGATGAAGAAGTGTTATTTGTTTACCTGGTACCGATTCTTGAACTATTCTTTGCAAATTTTCCATCTTATCACCTAATGCCTTACTAAATTCACTTCGATTTTCTTTTCATCAATCCACTTTTGGATTTCATCTAACTGTTCATTGGACAAGGCAAATTCACCCTCCATTTCAGAATCCATTGGATAATCCATATCAAGCTGTACATATTTGCCAACTCCATACCTATGATAAGGAAGTAAATCTATGCCATCGAAATTTTTAAAACATTTAAAATCTTCTAAGAAATCTACGACTGCTTTTATTTCTTCGTGGCTATCATTTACACCTTTTAAAATTGGCATCCTTACCCTAACTTTTTTTCCATTTTCGAGTAAATATCTTAAATTGGATAAGATTCTTTCATTATTTACTCCAGTCCAATATTTATGTTTTACAGGATCCATTTGCTTAATATCAAATAAGAATAAATCTACATGATCTTTGATTAAATCTAAAGATTTTCTTGGAGTGTAACCACAAGTTTCTATGGCTGTATTAATTCCATCCATGTGGCTTGCTTCAAGTAGGGATTTTAAACTTTCAGCTTGAGCAGTGCATTCTCCACCGCCAACTGTTAGCCCTCCACCGCTCATCATGTAAAAATCTTTATCTTCTTTAACAACATCCATCAATTCTGTTATTGTTTTATCTTCACCTACAATTTCTATGGCTTTTTGAAGGCAATTTTTTTCACATCTTCTGCAACCTATACAAGTTATATCTCTATGAACTTTGTGTATCCCATTTTCCATATAATGAATTTTTTTGGGACAAACATTAACACATTGACCACAATTTATACATGCATTTTTTTTAAGCATTACTTGATATTCGCTTTTTAATCCTTCAGGGTTGGAGCACCACTTACACCTAAGTGGGCAACCCTTGAAAAATATTAAAGTTCTTACTCCTGGACCATCATGGACGTTGTACTTTTGAGTATTGAAAATTCTAGCAGTTCTTTCAATCCCTTCTTTTTTTGAATCTACATCCATTTATATTCCTTTCTAATTTAGAAATGTTCAAGCATTGTACGGCTTATAATTTCGTCTTGAACATCCTTACATAATTCAACGAAGAATGCTGAATATCCAGCAACACGAACTACTAAATCTCTGTGTTTTTCTGGATGAGCTTGGGCATCTAGCATAGTTTCATTATCTAAGTAGTTAAATTGCATTTCTCCATTTCCATACATACAAGCTGTACGCAATAAGGTTACAAGAGCATTTTCTCCTTCTATTGAATCTAAAATTCCTTTTTGAATTTTGAAATTGTGTACCATACCCATATTCATTGAATCATTTGCCATTTTTGATACTGATTTTATAATTGCTGTTGGGCCATTGAAATCAGCTCCTTGAGTTGGTGATATACCATCTGATAGAGGTGTCCATGCATCACGACCGTTAGCTGATGCTCCTGTCATTTGTCCAAATGGTGTATTGTTAGATATTGAAAGTGTTCCATGGCAAAGTCTTGAATAAAGTGTTCTATATTTTGCGTGTTCTCTTTCTGTAAAGTTTATAATATCGTTACAAAACTTATCTGCATAATCATCATCGTTACCATATTTTGGAGCGTCTAAGCAGTCTCTTTTGATTTGTTCATAACCTTTAAATTCTGCTTTTAAAGCTTCATTTAGTTTTTCTAGGCTATATTTTTTATCGTCATAAACTAATTTTTTAATTGCTGCCATACTATCTGCATAAGTTGCAAGTCCTGACCATACAACTCCTGGACCAAAATTATACATAGCTCCACCTGCTGAAACATCTTTACCATGTTCCATACAGCCTTCATACATTATTGACATTAAAGGCTTTGGTGCCATATCTCTGTGAACTCTTTGAGAAATTGTTGTTGCTGCTGCAGTTAATTTTGTTATATATGAAACTTGTTCTTTTACGGCTTTTTCAAATTTTTCCCAAGTATCAAAGTTTGAAAGACTTCCTAAATCAGGTGTAACTTGTTTTCCATACCAAAGTGGAACACCGTGGTTTAATGTTAATTCTATTGCTATTGGCCATTGTGTATATGAAGTTGATGTCCATTGATATAATCTTCCAGATTTTTGTGGTTCAACGCATCCCATCATACAATAATCTCTAGCATCTTCTACGCTTACTCCTTTTGCAAGCATCATTTTAATGTGAGTGTCATCAAAGTGGCAAGCAGGGAATCCCATTCCAGCTCTTACTACGTCTACGATTTTTCTCAAATATTTTTCTGGGGATTTATTGTGTATTCTTGTTGCAAGTGATGGTTGATATACTTTTACATGTCTTACTGCATCCATCAAAAGATATGTTAAATCATTTGTTGCATCTACACCTTCTCTTGTGATTCCACCGATTGTCATATTAACGAATGGTTGGTATCCTGCAAAGAATTTTGATGAACCTTCGCTTGTTAGCCACATCATTTCGCTCATTTTTATTAGCATACATCCCGCAAGTTCAAAAGCTTGGTAATCATTCATTCTTCCGCTTTCAATGTCCGCTTTGTAGAATGGATACATATATTGGTCAACTCTTCCTATTGACATTCCTGTTTGGTTTTCTTCAACTACAAGCAAGGATTCTATTGTCCAAACTGCTTGAATTGCTTCCCAAAATGTTCTAGGTTTATTTGCTGGAACATGAGCATTTACTTCTGCTATTTTTTCCAATTCCATTTTTCTTTTTGGGTTTGTTTCTTTTTGAGCTAATTCATTTGCATATTCACTTAGTCTTTTAGCATAAATCATTACTCCTTCAGTTGTTTCAATAACTGACTTGTAGAAGTAAATTTTATCTATATCTTCTGGATTTGAATAATCAAGTTTTTCTAAGTGATCTTTCGCTTCTTGTTGGATATCTTTCATTCCTTTTTTCATTAGGATTACATCATATCCTGGGTTTGAATCTCCTCCTCCGTTTACTTGGTGGTAAGAACAGTCTGATACGAAAGATTCTCCTGATAATTCCCATACTCCTGCATCTCTATATTGGTCTTCACAAACTTCATCAAGACTTCTTCCTTCCCAAAATGGGAATAATACATCTTTACAATATTGTTTGTCTTCTTCTGAAATGTGGAATGGATCTTGAGGTCTATTTTCAATTGTATCTAATTCATCTCTTAACCATCTCCAAGAAATATCTGGAGAAAATGCTCCGCTTCTTGGGGCTCCACAAGGTGAACCTACTATTAATTCATTATCTTGAATAACAAGTGGTGCTGTTTCACAATTTTTTCTAAAGGCTTTTGCTCTTAATACATTTTTTGGCATTCCTGGATTTTCTTTTGTTAGTTCTGTTACTATTTTTGCCCTATGCAAGGTTATAGTTGGAACTTGTTTTAAAAAGTTTGCCTTTAAATCAATAAGTCTTTGAGTAGGTCCATTAGGAATTTGTGTTCTTTCACTTTGTATTCCCACACTTAAATCACAATTTTTGTTATCTTCTTTGTTTAATTGGTCTTGTACTTTTTCAAATAACTTGCGTACACTTTCTTTTTCTGAATCTGACATATGCTCTGTTGCAATTGCCAATTTCTTAGAAAATTCTTTTAAGTCCATTTCTCCTCCTAATAATTTTTTTCTAATGAATTTAGTATTTTTTCAAATAAATCTCTATCTTTTTTGACAGTTTTTTCGCTTAAAAAGGAGCTTATATCTTTTTGATCACATATACCTATTTCTCTAAATTTCATAAAATGATTTGGTGTTAGTGATGTTTGTTCGCATCCTTCTATTTTTTTTGTTGATAAGCTAAAACTTATGGGAAGGTTTGTCCCTATTCCTACTGAGCCTAAACCAGTTGGAGAGTTTACTAAAACTCTTGCTACAGGTTTTTTTTCTATGAATTGTTCTATCACATATGCATCGTTGGAATATATTGAAAGGCTTTGACCTTTTTTGTCGTTTAAAATTAATTCAACGCATTTTTCGCAAGCATTTAACCAATCATTTTCTATATATAGGGAAAGTATAGGATTATATTTTTCTTTTGAATAAGGGCTTTTTTCTGATACGTATGGTTTTGTAACAACTAAAATTTTTGTATCTGAACCAACTTTTATTCCTGCAATTTCGGCGATTTGCCTTGCGCTTCTTCCTATAAGTTCCTTTCTGCAATTATGGTCTTGATCATATAATATTTTTTCAAGTTTTATATGTTCGTCCTTGCTTAGAAAATACGCTCCATATTCTTTGAATTTTTCTACAACCTTTTCATAAGCATTTTCTTCTACTACTATTGATTGCTCAACTCCTGGCAAAAGGCCGTTATTAAATGCTTTTGAATTTATAACTTCACAACTTGCCTTATCTATATCACAATCTTTGTCTATAAATACTATGTTATTTCCTATTTCCGCTTTAAAAATTTGAGCCTTATCGTTTCGGATTTTTCTTTTGTTTTCGCTTAGAAGATTTTCTAATATGAATGAAACTTTTTCACTTTCATATAAGGTTTTTTCTCCTAAGTCCGAGTTATAGGTTAAAATATCTAAAAAACCTCTTGGATAAAAATTTTCTTTTAGGATTTTTTTTATATCTTCAACCATTTTTGTTACAGTCTTATCACATCGTAAATCACTTACTACAATAAGAGGGTTTAAAGCTCTTATCGCAAAATATATGGCTTGAAAACTAGTAAGTGTTGATAGGTATGGGGCTATGAATACAAGACTAACACCTTTTGAAAGAGCTACTTGTTTTGAATTTTTTCCATTTACTATGTCGAATATTTGAGGATAGGCATTTAGTTCATCATCTAAATTATCTAAATAATAATTTCCAAGTTTTATCTCATCCTCATATTTTCCATATGATGTTTCTTCAAAAGACATTTTTGCAAGTTGGTCTATGTTAGTTTTGTAATATTGTTTTATTTTTTTTAATAGTTCATTTCTTGTTTCTTTGTCAATACCAAGAAGAATTTCCCTAGAATTTTCTGCCTGTTCTAATAAAATTCTTGCTTGTTGAATCGAAAGAAGATCTGTATCTATTACTTTCATAGTCCACCCCTTAAATCAAATTATCTAAATTATAAATTTCGGTTACTTTTTCTAATTCTGGATGTGGGCTTGGTATTACTAATGACGAGTAAACTTCTGCTCCCATAGCTTCTACTGCCTTAACTCCTGCTTGTACTGCTGATTCAACTGCTGACACATCTCCTTTTACAAGTATTGAAATATATCCACTAGCTACGTTTTCGTAACCAATAATTTCTACACTACCTGCTTTTTCCATTGCATCTGCAGCTTCTAGCACATATACTAAACCGAAAGTTTCTATGCCTCCTAATGCTTGCATCTTTTCTCCTAATCTTCTACTTTATGAACTGATATTACCTTGCTTACATTTGTTACTGGTCGTTTCATAACATTATGAGCTGTTATTTTTCCAATTTTTTCGCCTTCAGCTACTCCAGCTTTTACTGCACTCATACATGATGAAACATCTCCTCTTACTATTACAGTAACTAGAGTTGATCCTACGTTTTCATAGGATACAAGTTTTACATCTGCTGCTTTTAGCATAGCATCTAATGCCTTTATAGCTGGCAACATACCCAAAGTTTCTATAAGACCTATTGCTTGTGATTCGTACTGCATATTTTCACCTACTTAATATACGAATTTATAGTTTGTTTTTGTTCTTCGCTTGCTTTATAATATACGACTAGTTCGTCATTTATTAGCGTATATGAATCTTCATCTACTAGGCCATTTTCTTTTGCTGTCATTAGACTTTCCATTATGTTTGCCTTAGTAAAAGCTTTGTGATCTTTAAATTCATTTTCTAAAGCTTGATAAACATCGTTTGCAGATGCCTTATCAACCTTAGTAAAATGTTTTAATATTTCATAGTTTAATGGTCTTCTCATTATCTGTTACCTCTTTTTAAATAATCAAGCGGATTTACACTCATTATGAATATTCCTAATGCCATAAGAAGTGAGCCGAACCATGCTATTGGTGCTATTTCATAACCTGGATTTTTTAAAATTATTCCAAGTATAATCCAACAGAAAAAAGGTCCCCAGAAAGTGTATGTACCATTACATGCCATACCCAAGGCTGCTCCACACATTGAAGTTCCTTTATACCAAAAAGCAAATGATATAAAAGTAAAAAATCCACTGGCAAATAAGATCAAAATAGTTGGATCAGTGAAAGCTTTTATGAAAAGACTTGATATAAGGTGGATTCCACTTCCTTCGATTAATCCAAAAATTGGTAAGACTATAAATAGGTTCGCTAATGAAGATGTTGTTTGTCTAATTGCAATTCCAATTTCAGAATCAATCATTGATGTACCAAATCCTGCTATTACTCCTTCAAGTCCCCAGCCAAAAGCTGCAATTATTGCAAGAATTATTCCTAAAATCATTCCATCTTTAACTTCTCCAGTAAGGCTTGTTGCACCTATTAATAGAGATGATGCTAGGCAAATAACAATTCCTAAAATTGTTCTTGCTGATAATTCTTGTTTCAAAATTACTCTTCCAAGAATTGCTCCGATAGCAACATTAAGACCTGCTATAGGTATAACAACTGGTCCTCCCATTTGAACAGCAAGAATATATGTAACTCCTGCTATAGGTCCTCCGACTATAGCTGCAAACACCATTATCATTCCAGGCTTTGTTTTTAAAGTTTTTATAAAATCTCCAAATTTCCCTTTAAAAATTGAATTTGCTAAAGCCCAGATTGCTGATGTTAAATCGTTTATTCCTGTCGCAAGAGTTCCAAGAATAAAAGATAATGTAATATAGGAAAGTCCTGCTTTTCCAGAATACCAAAACTTCCATATTCCATATACTGTGGCTGTAGTTACTAATGCTGTATAAAGTCCATAGTAAATACCAGATTGAATTCCGATATTCAATCCCCTATTAAAATACTTTTTATCAAGTTCTTTTTTAGTGGATTCTGCTTTACTAACAGCTGCCGAATAATCTTTTGTTTTTTCCACCACTTTGTCTCCTTTTTCTTATTTGAAAACATACAAATGTTTTCCTTGATTAAATATTAACAATTTACCTAACGTAAAAGTCAACTTTTTTCTTAAAATAAATTTCCTAATTGAAATATCAGGTTTTAATTGATATTATTTTGTCATTGAGCTAACTATTTTTTCGTCTAGCTTTTACCTAAGCGTAAAAGTTTTTGTATCATTCCTAATTTTTTTTAGATATTTTTACTCAAGAAAATTTATAAATCAATAAATTTCTTTTATTTTTGTCTATATTCCAATAAATTTCCCTATATTTTTCATCATGAATTTTTAAAATCTCTGGCATGGATTCGCTCATCTTGTCCATTTTTTTCTTTTTATCTAAAACTAAAACTTTTTTTATCGTGAATTTTTACCATATTCATAAGTTTGAGTTTCATTTTTTTCCAAGCCATAAAAAAAGAAGCAAGTTTCCTCGCTTCCCTTTGTTTTTATTCTTACTTTCTTTCTAGTTCTATTTTTACTTTTTTGTCATTTAGTTCTAATTGTTCACTAGCAAGATCTTTTCTTTCGAATTTATCTGCTAGGGTTTCTTTTTTGATTTCTTCTTTGAATTTTTCTAGAGAGGCTTCTAGTTCATCATCTGCTTGGTAGTAGATGTTTATTCTATCTGTTACTTCAAAGCCACTATCTTTTCTCATGTTTTGAACTTTTGAAGTAAATTCTCTTGCGTAGCCTTCGTCTAGGAGGTCTTTAGTTATTTCTGTATCTAGGATTAAAAAGACATTGCCGTCCATTTCTACATCGAAGCCTTCTTTGGCGGTGATTCTTATGTCGAGATAGTCTTTGCTTACCTCATATTTTGCATCTGCTAGGGTGATTTCTTGTGGAGCTTTTTCTACAGCTTCAATAAATTCTTTGGCATCTACACTTGCTAGGAATTTGGCAAAGTCGTTAACCTTGGATTGGAAGATTTTTCCTACTACTCTAAAGTCTGGTTTTAGGAAGTAGTCCATAAAGTCTGATAGGTCATTTTCGAAGTCGACTTCTTTGATGTTTAGCTCTTCTTTGATTAGGCCTGTAAGATCTGCGATTTTATCTTTGTAGGCTCCATCTACTATGATTTTTGATAGAGGTTGACGAACCTTGATTGATTCTTTTTCTCTTGAAGCACGTCCTAGGTTTACTATTTTTCTTACAAGGTCCATGCTAGATTCGATTTGTGTGTCTATCAAGCTCTCATTTGCTTCTGGAAGGAGGCTTGTGTGAACTGTTTTTTCTCCTGTAAGTGACCTATAGACTTCTTCGGCTATAAATGGTGTTACTGGAGCTATTAGCTTGGATATGGTTAGTAGGGCGTCAAAGGTGGTCTTATATACGGCTTTTTTGCTAGCTGTTAGGTCTTTTGACCAGAATCTCTTCCTATTTCTTCTGATATACCAGTTAGATAAGTCTTCTACTACAAAGTCTGATATCATGTGAACGACTTTGTTGTAATCAAAGACTTCCATGGCTTCGGTGTAGTTTTTGATTAGGGAATTTAGCTTAGAGTAAAGCCACTTGTCTATTTTTTCTAGTTGACCATCTTCAAATTTTGCAATTTCTTCTGCGCTTAGCTTATCGGTGTTGGCATAAAGAGCGAAGAAGTTGTAGACATTTTCGAAGGTTCTAAAGAAGTTGTTTTTAACTTCGACTAGACCCTTTTCGTCAAATTTTGTTTGCATCCATGGTGGAGAAACGTAGAGGGAGTAGAATCTTACGGCATCTGCTCCATATTTGTCAAAGAGGGCAAATGGGTCTAGGGTGTTGCCCCTTGATTTACTCATTTTTTGACCATTTTTATCGACTACAAGGTCATTAACTAGGACGTTTTTGTAAGGTGCTTTTCCTAGGGTAATGGTTGATATTGCCATTAGGGAATAGAACCATCCCCTTGTTTGGTCAATTCCTTCAGATATGAAATCTGCTGGGAAGTAGTTGTCAAGTTTTTGGCTCTTGTCGAATGGATAGTGGATTTGGGCAAATGGCATAGCTCCTGAGTCAAACCAAACGTCTATTACATCTGGCACCCTGTGCATTACTCCTCCGCACTTATCGCACTTAATACTTACATTGTCAACATATGGTCTGTGAAGTTCTATGTCTTCTGATATGTCTTCGATCGCACGCTCTTTAAGCTCAGCTCTTGAAGCAACAGTATCGGTGTGGCCACAATCATCACATTTCCAAATATTTAATGGAGTCCCCCAATATCTTGATCTTGATATAGCCCAGTCCTTGACATTTTCTAGCCAGTTGCCGAATCTCTTATCGCCTATGGTTTGTGGGAACCAATTAACTTCGTTGTTGTTTTTTACCATGGCATCTGAGAATTTGCTCATTTCTATATACCAAGATGGTTTTGCGTAATATACAAGTGGGGTATGACATCTCCAGCAGTGTGGGTAGTTGTGCTCTATAGTTTCTTTAGCAAAAACTTTTCCTTCTTCTTGGAGGTGTCTCCAGATTTTCTCGTTGGTATCGAAGATAAATTCGCCCTTCCAAGGAGTTTCTGTAAAGTTTCCTTCTAGGTCAACTGGTTGAACGAAGGCAAGATTATATTTTCTTCCTATTTGATAGTCGTCCTCACCAAAGGCTGGTGCTGAGTGAACTATTCCTGTACCATCTTCTGCTGATACATAATCGGCAAGGGTTACTATAAAGGCCCTATCTTCACCAACTTTTACATAAGGCATAAGTTGGTCATATTGCCAATATTCCATATCTTTTCCAGGAAATTCATCTACGATTTCATATTCCCTTTCTCCCATAAGTTTTTCTACAAGAGATTTGGCACAATAGTAATAGGCGTCATCTTCTTTTACGAAAACTTTGGCATAGGTTAATTCTGGATGAACGGATAGGGCGACGTTTGATGGAAGGGTCCATGGGGTTGTTGTCCAAGCTAGGAAATATTCGTTTTTTGTATCTTTTTTCTTGAATTTAACTGTTAGGGTTATAGTCTTATCCATTTGATAGCCTTGGGCAACCTCATGGCTTGCAAGACCTGTACCACAACGAGGGCAATATGGCATAACCTTTGCTCCCTCGTAGATGTAACCTTTTTTGAAGGCTTGATCTAGAAGATACCATTCTGTTTCGATGTAGTCGTTATCCATTGTTACATATGGCTCGTCCATATTGTAGAGATAGGCCATTCTATCTGACATTTCTCTCCAAAGGTCTGAATATTTCCAAACAGATTCCTTGCAAAGCTTATTAAATTTCTCTATACCATAGGTTTCTATGTCGTTTTTATCATGAAATCCCAAGGATTTTTCGACTTCGATTTCTACTGGAAGACCATGGGTATCCCAACCTGCCTTTTTTAAAACTTTGTAGCCTTTCATGTTTTTGTATCTACTTGTCATATCCTTTAAGGTACGGGCTATAACGTGATGGATTCCTGGCTTACCATTGGCTGTTGGTGGACCATCAAAGATTATATATTCCTCGGCATCTTCTCTTGTTTTGAAGGTTTCGTCTAAGAGGTCGATATCTTGCCAATATTTTTCTAATACCGCTTCCCTTTCTCTTACATTTTTACTGTCTAAAGATTTGAATTCTGACATTACTAACTCCTTTTTTTGTAAATTTTCAAAAAATAAAACCGTCCTTAAAAAGGACGGTCCACCGTTTTAATAAACAATTTAACGCAATTGTAACGTAATAAACTAATAATTCATTTATTAGACTAGAAGATGATCTTCGCCCAGTACGCTTCTAGCAGCTTTCACCTAACCTGCCTCTCTTTTAGATTAATAAAGGGTTACTCTTCTTCATAACATCATATTTATAATATAATATAATACTAACAAAGTTTTTTGTCAAATATAATTGTATAGGCTTGACTATATATGTCTGATTATCTTAAATTTCTCCAAATTATAGACATCAAAATCATCTATGTTGGCCCTATCCTTGGCATCCTCAAACATTTGATAGTCGCTTTCGTAATCATTCCTATAAACTATAACAGGGTTATTTTTGTAATTTAGTAAGAGTCCATGATAGACTCCGAAGTCTTCGATTTTTCCAATTGGTGTTACCTTGTTTATTTCCAAAACTTGGATGTAAACATCATCTAGGTCTTCTTTTTTGAGGGCTAGGGCATTGTTGAAGATGCCGAGATTTACTGTTTCGTTTATTATATCTAGGGCGATATTTTTCCTAGTTGGATATATTGAGCCAGCTCTTTCCCTCTTATCTCCTATATTAATTTCGATTAATACTCCGTTGTGATTATTTTCAAATTCTTTATCATAAGTACTTAGGTAGCTTCCAGTATCTAGGTAGTGCTTCAAAGAATCGAAAGCAAGTTTTACAAATTTATCCATGATTTATCCTAACAATTTTTCTATATCTTTTTTCATATTTTCAGGTTTTTTGTTTGAACCAAAGCGACTTACTACATTTCCTTCTCTATCAATCAAAAATTTTGTGAAATTCCACTTGATAGCCTTGCCAAGACCTGGCTTTTCTGTTTTTAGGAAGCTGTAGAGGGGTGCTTCGTTTTCACCGTTGACATCTATTTTTTTGAATCTATCAAAGCTTGTCCCAAAGTTTAAGGCACAGAAGGAGTCTATTTCTTCGTCAGATTCTGGAGCTTGATTTGCAAATTGATTGCAAGGAAAGTCCAAAATCTCGAAGCCTTGATCCTTGTATTGTTTATAAAGATCCTCAAGAGAATCGTATTGCTTAGTAAAGCCACAGTGAGTTGCAGTGTTTACTATAAGGAGGACCTTACCCTTGTATTTTTCTAAACTTATTTCATTATCATTTTTATCTAAAACTGTAAAATCATATACGCTTGTCATAATTTCTCCTTTTTAGCTATTCTCTATTGATTATACTGTTAATTTCCTTCTCATCTATTTTATAAGGCTTCTATTTTCTAGGCTATTTTCCTTGTAAAAAAAGCTGTTGCAAGATCTCTTGTGATTTTGCAACAGCCTCTTAGTTTATTATTCACCTAGCTTAGCTTGTATTTTAACAAGTCTAATTAGCTTTTAGATTTTACCAAGCTGGTAACCAAGCTCCTTTTGTGATTTTTTCCATGTCTTTTTTAGTTTCTTCTGTTTGATAATATTTTACAAATTCTTTGTAGTCTTCGTTGTTTTCGTCTTCTTTTCTTGCTGCTATTAGGTTGATATATTGTTTTACAGAGTCAGTTTTTGGATTCTCTTTAAAAATTGCAGTGTTTTTATCAAGGCCTGCGTCAAGAGCGAAGGTGTCGTTTACTATTGCTACTTGGCAATCGTCTAAGCTTCTTGGTGTTTGTGATGCGTCCATTTCAACTAATTTTAATTTTTTAGGATTTTCTTTTACCTTATCTATGGTAATTATATCTCCTGGATTTCCGTCAACTTTGATTAGACCTGCTTCTTGAAGTAGGAAGAGGGCTCTTGATCCGTTTGATGGGTCGTTTGGTAGGGCTACCTTATCGCCTTCTTTTAGTTCATCTAAAGATTTAATCTTGTTTGAGTAGATGGCAATTGGTGCAAGCATTGTATTTCCGATAGATACTAGGTCTGATCCTTTTGATTGGTTAAATTCTTCTAGGAATTTATAGTGTTGGTAAGCGTTTAGGTCGATATCTCCTGCTAGAAGGGCTTCATTTGGTTGGCTGTAGTCAGAAAATACTACAAGTTCTGCCTTCTTGCCTGTTCCTTTTTCATATCTTTTGATTACTTCTTTTAGGACGTCGTTGTATTCTCCAACAACACCGATTTTGATTACTCCACTATCTTTTTTTCCTGACTTTTCTTCTGGCTTTGCCTTTTCTTCGGTCTTTGCTTCTTGTTTGCTATCTTGTGCCTTCTCGTTATTTTTTGCCCCACAAGCGCTAAAGCCTAGGACTAGGGCTAGAGTTAGTGCGATTTTTGTAAATTTTTTCATTATGTTCCTCCCTTAATTTACATATATATTATTAAAGATTTTCATCTTAATAACCACGATTGTTAGTCTTTAGTGACTAGTTTTTCTTATGAGTATGTTTGATACTCCTTGGATGATAAATACCATTATTAAAATTATGATTACTGATATCAAGACTACATCATCCTTGTATCTTTGATATCCAACTGCTATGGCAAGGTCTCCTATACCGCCACCACCTATAAGTCCTGCCATTGCTGTAAGGCCTAATAGTGAGATTAGGGTAATGGATGCTGCCCTGATTAGTGAAGGAAGTCCCTCCCTAAGGTAAACTGAATAGATTATTTCGACTGGTCCCTTGCCCATTGCTTCAGCAGCTTCGATTACTCCTGGATCAACTTCTGCTAGGGCTTGTTCAACCTGCTTTGCAAAAAATGGAACTGCCGAAAATATTAGTGGCACTATAGCTGCTGTAGGGCCTATTCTTGTGTGGACTATGGCCTTGGTAATTGGAGCTACTAGAGCTAGTAATATTACAAAGGGAATGGCCCTAAAGGTATTAGTTAGTTTATCTAATATCGAATAGAGTTTCTTATTTTCGAGTAATCTTCCCCTGTCTGTTACTACTAGGATTACTCCAAGTATAAGGCCAAATATTCCTGCGAATATAGCAGAAACTACTAGCATATACAAGGTTGCCCAGGTTTCATCTACTATCCTATCTGATATGGATATGGCATAATCAAAGTATCCCATCTTTACCTCCCAAGATTTTAATTCTTACATCTTTGTCTTTCAAATAAGTTAAGACATTATCCAAGCTTCCTTCAGAACCCTTGAAGGTTACTATTAGATTTCCTACAGGAGTTGATCCTATAAACTCTATATTGGCAGCTAGGATGTTGGTCTTTATTTTAAACTTCTCGTAAATTTCATTGATAAGTGGCTCGGTTGTGCTAGCTCCCTTGTAGTTAAGCTGAACAAGGATTTCATCATCTCTAAGGATTCCTATATTTTCCTTAACATCTGCTATGGTTTGTTCGACATTTGTAGAAGTTTCTACGAACTCTCTTGTCAATTTTTCCTTAGGATCTGAGAAGATATCGAGGGTTGAGCCTTCTTCAACAACTTTTCCATTTTGCATTACTGCACATTTGTTGCAAAGGTCTTTAACAACTTCCATTTGGTGAGTGATTATCACAATAGTAAGCTTTAGCTTCTCATTTAGTTCCTTTAAGAGAGCTAGAATTTGCTTAGTTGTCTTTGGGTCGAGGGCACTTGTAGCCTCATCGCAAAGAAGGATTTCAGGATCAGAAGCGAGGGCACGAGCTATGGCACATCTTTGCTTTTGTCCTCCAGAAAGCTCCCTTGGATAGGAATCTATCTTATCAGCAATTCCAACTAGCTCTAGGAGGTCTTTGGCTTTTTTGATTTTCTCCTCCTTGCTTGTCGATTTATCTCTTTTGATTGGAAAGATTACATTATCCAAAACTGTAAGATTATTCAAAAGATTGAAGTGTTGGAAAATCATGCCGATTTTTTTTCTTCTTTCCCTAAGTTCCTTGTTGGATAAGTCTAGAAGCTTTTCTCCCTTAACTATAACTTCCCCTTGGCTTGGCCTTTGGAGAAGGTTTATAGTCCTAACTAGAGTTGACTTACCAGCTCCAGAAAATCCTACGATTCCAAAAGCATCTTGCTTTTCAATTTTAATGCTTACATTATCGACTGCCTTAAAGCCATCGAAGTCGACTGTAATATTGTTTAACTCTATCATATCTTCCTTCCTATTGTCTCAATAAAAAAAGTCCCCAGCTTCCCGAAGGAAACTAAGGACGAAAATTCGCGTTACCACCTTAATTCACAAGTGCTCGCACACTCATGCTCTCATCAAGTACATACATACTCTAATTCTATAACGGGAATTCCCGTGCGACTCTAATATCGAATCGCCCCATCAAAGGCCATCTTCATCTAAATCCTTATCCACCCCTTTCACCAAAACGGGGCTCTCTGTAGAACGAAAATCTAGATTACTCTTCTTTTCTGTTGGTTTGTTAAGTTTATCTTGTCGATAAAGATATATTACCATGGATTTTTTTACTTGTCAAATAAAATATATGTATTTTTGTATAAGCATTAATTTTTAGAGCTTTGGTAGAATTTTTTAGAAAAAATTTATCCATGAAAGATAGGTAAATTTCCTTTTTAAGCCCATAAGTATTATAATATTAATGAAATAATAAAGGGAGGTAATATGGTAGTATATAATCCAAAATCAAAAGATGCTAATGAATTTATAAACCATGAAGAAATTTTAGAAACTCTCGATTATGGTAGATCTAATGCCCATAATAGAGAGCTTATCATAGATATTTTAAATAAGGCAAAAGAGGCTAAGGGCCTAAGCCATAGAGAGGCCTTTGTACTTTTATCTTGCAAGGAAGATGACCTTAACGAGGAGATTTTTAATCTAGCAAGAGAACTTAAACATAAGTTTTATGCCAATAGGATAGTGCTTTTTGCACCCTTATACCTATCAAATTATTGTGTAAATGGCTGTTCTTATTGCCCATACCATGGTCAAAACAAGACTATACCTAGAAGAAAATTAACTCAAGATGAAATCCGTGAGCAAGTTATAGCCCTACAAGATTTGGGTCATAAGAGACTTGCCCTAGAAGCTGGAGAAGATCCTATCCATAACCCACTCGAATACATACTCGAGTCCATTCACACAATCTATAATATCAAACATAAGAATGGCGCTATCAGGAGGGTTAATGTAAATATTGCTGCAACTACAGTTGAAAATTATAGGAAGCTTCACGAAGCAGAGATTGGAACTTATATTCTCTTCCAAGAAACTTATAATAAGAAAAATTACGAGGCTATTCACAAGTTTGGACCAAAGTCTAATTATGAATACCATACCGAAGCCATGGACAGGGCCTTTGAGGGTGGCATAGATGATTTGGGCCTTGGAGTTTTGTATGGGCTAGATTCTTATGAGTATGAATTTGTAGGACAATTGATGCACGCTGAGCACCTCGAAGCTAGATTTAATGTAGGTCCTCACACAATTTCTGTTCCAAGAATTCAACCTGCTGATGATATTGACCCTAACGACTTCGACAATTCCCTCTCAGATGAGATGTTTGAGAAAATTGTAGCCTGCATAAGGGTAGCTGCTCCTTATACTGGTATGATTGTGTCAACTAGGGAAAGTGAAAAGGTTCGTGCTAAGCTCCTTGAGCTTGGAATTTCACAAATTTCTGGCGGTTCAAAGACTTCTGTCGGAGGCTACACCGATGATGAAACCAAGGGAAGCGATCAGTTCGAATTGTCTGATAATAGAAGTCTTGATGAGATTATCGACTGGCTAATAGCTAAAGACCATGTTCCAAGCTTTTGCACAGCTTGCTACAGAAAGGGAAGAACAGGAGAGACATTCATGGGTATGGTTAAACAATTTGGTATAGGAAATATTTGTCATCCAAATGCCATAACTACCCTCGAAGAATACCTCGTTGATTATGCTAGTGATAAAACTAAAAAGGATGCCGAAGCCCTCATACAAAGAGAGCTTGATAGTATTCCAAACCCTGAAATTCGCAAATCAACTATAGAAAAACTAGAAGAAATAAGACAAGGACAAAGAGATTTATATATCTAATATGAAAGTACAAAATAGCGAAAGGCTCCATATAGGAATTTTTGGTCAAACAAATTCTGGTAAATCGAGCCTACTAAACTACATGACAGGAACTGATACTGCTATTGTTTCAAATATAGCAGGAACTACGACAGATCCTATTAGAAAGGCCATGGAGATAACAGACTTTGGCCCAGTTCTTTTTATAGATACAGCTGGAGTTAATGATAAGACTAGCTTAGGCCAAGCAAGGATTGCTAAAAGCAGGCAGGTTATTGATAAGTGCGATGTCTTCATCTACTGCCTAAGCCTAGATGATGATATGAAAATCCTAACTGAGCTAAAGAAAAAGGAAAAGCCAATAATTTATGTAGCTAGCAAGCAGGATTTGCCAGTAGGCAGCGAAATAAGTGAGCAATATAAGGACCTTGCTCCTCTAAAGATTGATATAAGAAATAAGGATGACAGGCTAAAGATTTTTGCTAGGATTAAGAGCTTAGAAAAAAAAGATGAGCCTACTATCACCAAAAATTTGGTCAAAAAGGGCGACTTGGTTGTTCTTGTCATCCCCCAAGATAAGGCCGCCCCAAAGGGAAGGCTAATTAAGCCCCAAGTAATGACTATTAGAGAGCTTATTGATAAAAAGGCTACAGCTATTTGCTGTGATTTGACAAGTCTAGAAAATACTTTAAGCTCCCTTAACAAAAAGCCCGACCTAGTAATCTGCGACTCCCAAGTCTTTAAGGAAACTAGCGAAATAATAGAAGAAGGCACAAGCCTTACCAGTTTTTCCATACTTTTTTCTGCCTTTAAGGGAGATTTACCTTATTTTATAAAATCTGTAAAAAGACTCGACATGCCCCTAAGGAGAGTTTTGATAGCAGAAGCCTGCACCCATCCTCCTATTGATGAGGATATTGGAACAGTAAAAATTCCAAGGATGCTCAAGAAAAAATATCCAGACCTTGAGATAGAATTTGCTAGGGGCGATAGTCTTATAGACTACGATAGATACGATTTGATCATATCTTGTGGAGCTTGTATGTTTAATAGAACTACTATGCTAAGCAAGGTAGAAAAGGCAAAAGAAAAATCTATAGCAATGACAAATTATGGCATCACCATAGCCTATCTTAAAGGAATCCTCGATAAGGTCGTCCTTCCAGATTAGATACTAAAGACCCAAAAGCTTAGCTTTCGGGCCTTTTTCTATGTTTCTTTAAAAATTAACTGTATCTTCTTGTTTTTTTATCGTAAGTTATCACATCTCCCCTGTCGGTTACGATTTGATAGCCTGCATTTTTTATCCTAAGTTCAAGGCAGGCCCTACATTCGGCCGCCTCATCTCCTGTACAAATTTTGTTATCATAGAGGGAATATTTTTCCCTAACCATGGTTGGGGAAAGGTTGGGCATAAGGACATTTGCTCCAGCTTGAAGACCTCTTTCCCTGCCCAGCGGATTAATAGTTCCAAGGGCAGTTGTAGCCGGTATTAGGGCATAGGGAAAGAGGATTCTAAGGATTGACACTAGCCTTAGGGTCATCTCAAATGACCCATTAGGAAAGTCCTTGAAGGGAGTATCGTGCTGGGTCATATAAGGGCCTATGCCTATCATGGCTGGTTGTAATTCTTCTAAGAAGCGTAGGTCTTTAATAATAGACTCTGTTGTTTGGTAGGGAGAGCCTACCATGAAGCCACCACCTACTTGAAATCCGATTTCCTTTAGCTTCCTTAGGGCATCTCTCCTATTTTCAAAGCTCATTGAAGAAGGATGGAGCTTTTGGTAGTGGTCTTTATCTGAAGTTTCTTCTCTTAATAAATATCTGTCGGCCCCTGCCTCAAACAATCTCTTGAATGATTCGTAAGACCTCTCCCCAAGGGAAAGAGTGATAGCTATATCGTCATGGAGGGCCTTGATTTTTTTAACTATATCTACCATGATATCATCAGTGAAATATCCATCTTCGCCCCCTTGGAGGACGAAGGTCCTATATCCAAGCTTGTAACCCAGTTTGGCACAAGATATGATATCCTCCTCGCTTAGCCTATATCTTTCTACATGATAATTTGACTTTCTAATTCCACAATAATAACAATCATTCTTGCAAATGTTAGAAAATTCAATTAGACCTCTGACATAGACCTTATCTCCATAAATCTCTTTTCTGATAGCATCTGCCCTCTTGTTGAGGACTTCTGTTAGAGAGTCATCTTCTATCCATCTTTTAAGGGTCGAATCATCATAATAAGTTGTGTTTTTAACCTGCATAAGCTTTTATTTTTCCTTCTTGTCCTTTGACTTATCTTTTTTAGCCTGTGCCTTCTTGGCCTTCTTTATTAGCTTTTTGAAAAATTCATCTTGGTCTTTGACCTTTAAAAACTTTGATTTGATTTCTCCAAAAAAATAATCTTTTTTCTTCTCTTTGCAATGACCTAAACAAGTTTTCTTTAACTTAAAGCCGTATTTGTTACTCAGGTCTTCTAATTTATCTATGTCAAGCTTTGAACACTTTTTGCATACTTTGACTTTCATAAAAACTCCTATAAAAAAAATCAGGAGACCAAAGCAAAAGTTCTATTCACTTTTGCAACAGTCTCCTTGGGTTTGGTAAAATAAATTCATTTATAATATACTGCTATAAGCTATATTTGCAAACTAGATTTCTTATCGAAAGTTTTCTTAACTCCTAGTCCTCTTTGACAAAAAGCTTGTAGGGAAATTTAGATTTTTTAATCTTCGGCAAATATAATTCTATATCTTGCCCTAATTTTCCCTTGAAATAAGCTTCAAGGTCTATATATCTTTGCCTCAATTTATCATTGTCATATCCTAAATATAGGTCCATCCCCCTACTTAGACCTATATATTCATCAGAAAAAATCATATAGAGGTATTGGACTAAAAGGTCGTAGTCAGTGTAGCTAAACTTGTAGAAGAAATTTTCTAAAAATTTCTTCTCTTTATCGTCTAATTTGTACAAGTTTTCATAAAGACCTAGATCTTTTATAGCAAAAGCCTGACTAAGGGCAAGCCTTGCTGGAAAAAAATATGCCTCATCCCTAAGGATCTTATAGCCATATAGAAAATCCTTATCATTTGACTTCATTAGGCCGATTTTTCCTAGGGCCCCACAAGCAAAGGCCAAGTCCTTATCAAGACCTAGGTCTTCTGCCATAGCCTCTGCCGTTTTTCCTACAAGAAAGAGGCGAGCAATCCATCTGCCAGGCCTTGCCTTATAGGCCTCTTCCAAATAATTTATTATCTTGTCCTTGTTGGGAATATTCCCGAAGCCTTTTTTATACATTAGTTTTAATCTTTCCTAAACAATAATCTCTTCCATCTTCCCCTCTTAGGGCAAAGTCTATGGACTTATCTTCTCTTCTTGCGAAAGCTTGAACTTGTTTTTTATCCCTAATTTCATTTCTGTAAATTAGCTTGATATAACTTATATCCTTGTCATAAATATCGACAGTTTCTTTAATCAAATCAAAATAGACGGCATTGTTTATGTGGAAATTATTATCCAAATCTGCTCTTCTTAACTGAATATCTTTGATAAAGGCTAAGTCATTTCTTATTTCCATATCGTAGATATCAAAGATTGGATTTTCCTTTCCATAAGCTAGGCTTAGATTTTGGGGGATTTTTATAGGACGAAGCCTAGTAATGTCCATCAATAGGAAGGTCGCTTTAGCCCTTGCTAGGATATTTCCCCTACTTTCAACTATAAAGTCCCTATAAGCATAAAATTTATCCATATGGGTGGGAATTGTGGTGATTTCTATTTTTTCTCCCAGTCTAATATTGTTTTCGATTTGTATATCCCAAGAGTAAATTATCCACCTTAGATTTTTCATATCTATGTCTTTTTCAAGTATCTCTGCTTGATCAAAGGCAACTTCATTCATAAGGGCAACTAGATATCTCATTGAGATATAATTAAAAGGATCTACATGCATCCTTCCTATTTTGAATTTCTTCTTGAATTTCATAGGGCCTCCTTTTCTAGAGATATATTTATAGGGGAGCTACACTGATGAACATTTGAGCAATGTTGAAATAAACAATTAGTCCAACAGAGTCAACAATGGTAGTTATAAGTGGACTTGCCATGATGGCAGGGTCTGCTCCTAATCTACTTGCAAGCATTGGAAGGAGGGAGCCTACGACTTTTGCTGTTATAACCACTAATAGCAAGGTTACTGCTACTATAAGGGATATCTCTACTCCAACCTTATCAAAGAACATACACTTTAGAAAACTTACTAGACCAAGCGATAGACCACACACAACCCCTACCCTAAATTCCTTCCAGAAGACCTTCATCCAATCCGATAATTCAACATCATGGGTTGCCATGGCACGAATGACTAGGGTCGAAGTTTGGCTTCCTGCATTTCCACCTGAGTCTGTAAGCATTGGTATAAACATATTAAGGGCAATTATTGATTGGATAACTGCCTCATAGCTTCTAAGGATTGTAGATGTGAAGGCTGATGATATCATCAAAAACATCAACCAAGGAATCCTGTTTTTCGCTAATTTCCATACGCTCATCTTACTATATTCTTCCTCTTCTGGAGTTGTAGCTGCCATGATTTGGAAGTCTTCGGTCGCCTCTTGCTCGATTATCCACATGATATCATCAACTGTGATTATACCTACCAGCATATTTTCCTTATCCACAACTGGAAGGGCGGTAAAACCGTATTTTTGGAAAGTCCTCGCAACTTCTTCTTGGTCTTCATCTGTCCTTACAGAAATTACATCCTCATAGAGGAGGGATGATATCAAGGTATTCTCATCGCTTGTAACAATATTTCTTAGGGAAACGTAGCCAAGAAGCTTTTTGGTAGTATCAGTTACATAACAAGTATAGACTGTTACCTTGTCCTTACCTATTCTTTTTATAGTGGCTAGGGCTTCTTTTACTGTCATGTTGATTTTTAACTCAACAAATTCTGGAGTCATAAGACTTGCTGCTGAGTCTTCAGGGAATTTTAGGTATTGGTTGACCCTCTTTCTTATTTCAGGGTCGGTATTTCTTAGTATCTTTTGGACAACTGATGCTGGCATCTCTTCTAGGGTGTCGATCATATCGTCGAAGTCCAAGCCTTCAAGAAGATCTGTAAACTCAGCATCATTTAAGCCCTTCTTTATCTTATCCTTATCGGATGGGTCAAGCTTGGCAAATACTTCTATAGCATCTTCCTTTTTGAGGAGCCTAAAAACTAAAAGAGCATCATCAGAGCTAAGGGTCGATATAAATTCTTCTATATCGACCGGATTAGTCCTCCTTAATAATTTTGAAAGATTTACTCCATCTTTCTTAGCTAGAAGTTCTGCTAACTCCTCTACCCTCTTTGAATAATCCATATATTTTTGCATCTATTAATCCATCTCTGAAAAAAGAACTTGAACAGCCTTTTTGAATTGTATATCTTTAGATAGGTTTTGCTTGTTTATTTCTTGATTTTGATCTTCAACATCAACTTCTACATCAGGCTTGACACCAATTTTATTAATCTTTGCTCCTGATGGGGTATGATATTCGCTGATTGTAATTTTTGCTCCAGAACCATCTTCTAGTGGGAAAAGTTTTTGAACAATACCCTTACCAAAGGTCTTCTTTCCTATAATTTTTGCTCTTTTTCTATCCTTAAAGGCCCCAGATAGGATTTCACTTGCTGAAGCAGAGTTTTCGTTTACGAGAACAGTCATAGGGATATCATCATTAGCCTCGTCTGATTCTTCAGTTATGACCTTTCCCTTCTTATCTTCTGTTGTAACTATAACTCCCTTACCCAAGAACTTATCAGCTATGGCAAGGCAAACATCAAGTGATCCGCCTGGATTATTTCTAAGGTCTAGGACTAGGCCCTTTATACCTTGATCTTTTAGTTTCTTGTAGGAAGCGTTGAAGTCCTCACCTGTTACATCGTCAAAAGATTTGATGTGAATATAGCCTATCTTCTTACCCTTAATGGTAAAGCTTGCGTCATCTATGGTATCTACCTTAACATCACGTCTTGCTACCTTTAAGTCAATATCCTTAAAGTTTTTGCCATCTTTTTCCATCCTACGGATAGTTATTTTGACATCAGTATCTTCTTCGCCCTTCATAACAGCCACTGCATCTTCCATTTGATCTGCACTGTATTCCTTGCCTTCGACTTTTATGATATAGTCTCCAGCCTTTAGTCCTGCTTCAGCAGCAGGAGAATCGTCAAATACTTGGACAACTTTAATAAAGCCTTCCTTGCTAGCTTGAACCAATACGCCTATTCCCTTATATCTTCCATCTAGGGTTTCCATAAGTTTCTTAAACTCATCGGCAGTGTAGTATTGGGTGTAGGGATCACCTAGATTAGCGAACATTCCCTTTAGAGAACCTTCATACAAGTCTTCTTCCTTGTAATCGAAAAGGAAATTCTTATCGAGAAGATCTCTTAGCATATGCATATCTTCCAAATGAGCTTGGTCTGTCTTAGTAATTTGTCCATTAGTTGATGGATGGTTGAGGCCAACTATATAGCCTGTAAAAGCAAGCCCTGCTGATAAGGCGAGAGCTAAAAATATTTTTCCTAATTTTTTCATAAATCCTCCGTCTTAAAGTATATACTATATCATATCACAAAAATTACCAAGAATACATAAAGGAAATGAAAAATAAGCTTATAACAATAAAGAAATAACTACTCCACAGAAGAAAAGATAAATACTGTAAATAAAAGCCTTATATGGTATAATGTAGGAAAAGAAAACGTAATTTAAAGGAGTTTTTATGAAGAAAAATAATATCACAAAAGGAATAATAGCCCTAACACTCGCAACAAGTTTCGTCCTAGGAGCAGGTCAAAGCTCATTTGCAGCAGAAGCTACAAGTATAAGTCAAAAAGAAGATGTTAAAAAAGCTTTTCTAGATGCTTATAACGAACTAAACGGAACTTATACAGAATGTTTATCTTTAAGAAATAAAGACTATACTTATATTAATGCAACTTCCTATTCTAAAGCAGCTTTTGATGGAACAATGACTCAAATCGCAAACTATATTGGTTCTATAAACACAGATAAAGCAATGACAGATGCTGAAAAAAAGGCATATATACCTGAAATGAAAGCTAAATTAGAAGAACTAAAAACTGCTAGAGACAGACTAGATGGTAAACAAGTTGACTCCCAAACCTTAACTAATCTTATAGATGATGCACGAAGCTTTATTAGAAATGATGAAAATTACAAGGCAGCATCCCAAGACCTAAAGGCTGCTTTTGACCTAGCTCTTACAAATGCCTATACAGTTTATGGCAAAGGTGATAGCCTATCAAAAGGTGAATACGAAAGGGCTGTAAGTGAACTTAGAGATACTAAGGCTGCTATAATTAGATATGTAAAGACAGAAGATACTAAGAAAGTCTTGGCTAAGAGAATTGAAGAGGCAGAATCTTTATTAAAGGATAAGAAAAAATACTCAGCTGATAGCGTAAAGATATTTGAACTTGCCCTTACAGCTGCTAAGTCTACAGCCGCAAATCCTAAAGCAAGTCTTGAAAATTACGAAGATATCATCCAAAAACTTGATACAGCTAAGGAAGATATGCTTGGAAGCGATAAGGATGCAAAAATAAAGAAGGCTCTAGATAAGTTAAAGAAAGCAAAAAGCGAAAGCGAAATTACAGTAAAAGCTTGTAAGACCCTTCTTGATTTCCCAGCTATAGCTAAAAACTACGGAGATAAGATTAGAACTTATCTTGTAAAGGCTGAAAAAGTAATCAAAAATGCTGAAGAAGTTATAGCCAAATACGAAAAACCAGCAAACAAATAAGAGGAGTAATGATGTTTAAGAAAAGATTAATAGCAGGACTTCTTGCATTTAACTTTGCTTTTCTAGGACTAGGCCCTGTTTTTCAAAAGGTTAGCCCAGTTAATATAAGCTATGCTGCTGAGGATGATGCTACAAAACTTAAAACTCAAAAAGAGCAATTGCAAATTGGAGTTGATGATAGTGTAAATATTTTCGCTTCTGAAACCTACAATTTGATTAAAAAGCAAAGCCTAAAGGCTAATTATGTTGAAGCCTTAGAATATGCGAAGACCTTGTTAAATAAAGAAGATCCAAGTTATGAAGAATTAAGAAATGCTACCATAGCCCTAAATAATGCTAAAAGCGAGATAAGAGAATATGGCAAAAAAATCTTGGCAGTTCAAAAGCTAAAGGCTGCTGTTGAAGAAAACAGGATAACTATTAAAGCTATTAAATACCTTATGAATACTTATCCTGCCATAGCTAGAAGTATTGGACCAAAGGCTAACGCTATAATAGAAAAAAGTAATAGAGTTATTGCTAATGCCCAAAGAATCATTAGTCAATTCGAATAATATCAAGAATCAACCGGTCAGTTTGACCGGTTTTTCTTTTTCCAAACTTGCTTTATAATATCATTAGGGTTAAGTATAGGGCCACTTATAGTATGTTAAATTAAGGTGGAGTTTTGGATACTGAATAGTTGTTAGTCTTATCAATCGATCTTGCTTTTCTTAATATAATATAGTAAGGTCAGCTTCAACTATAAGCATAGTTACAGCCCTTCTTTCCATGCTTGGCTCTAAGATAGGCTCAAAACTTGGGATGAAGAGCAAACAAGTGGCAGAGCTTGTTGGAGGTATATTTTAATGGGCATAGTATCGAAGATTCTTTTTGAGCATCTTTTTTCCAATAGACGAATTGTCAAATCAAATGCAACACCTACGGTAAGAAACCAAATAGTTCTT